>JBDTUW010000126.1:0-8653 GCA_040007555.1 Acidobacteriota bacterium
CTCCGAAGCCGCACCCCGCGCCGGGCGGGGACACGCCCCGCCCCTACACTTGCGTTTCTTTAGACGGCGCCGCGGGCAGGGACAGACAAGCCCTGCCCCTACATTAGAGGAGGCCCGAAACAAATGCAGATCAGACGAGCAGCGGTACTGGGCGCCGGTGTCATGGGAGCACAGATCGCAGCACACCTTGCGAATGCTGGCATTCCCTCTCTGCTTCTCGATATCGCTCCAAAGGAGCTGACACCTGACGAGACAGCTCGCGGGCTGACTCTTGAATCACCGACAGTTCGCAATCGAATTGCACAGGCTGGGCTCGACGGCGCAAAGAAGGCGCGACCGGCAGCGTTCTTCTCGCCTGAGCTCGCCTCTCTTGTCTCAGTCGGCAATTTTGACGATGACCTACCCAGGCTCAAGAATTGCGACTGGGTGATCGAGGCAATCATCGAAAACCTGGAGATCAAGCGAAGCCTCTACACTCGCGTCGAGCCCCACCTCAAACCTGACGCCATCGTCAGTTCGAACACCTCTGGAATACCCATCGCCGCATTAGCCGAAGGTCGGGGCGAGAGCTTTCGTCGTCGCTTCCTGGGCACGCATTTCTTTAATCCACCGCGTTATCTGCATCTGCTCGAACTGATCCCAACTGCGGAAACGACGGGTGAGGTATCGTGCTTTATCTCAGGATTCTGTGATCGGGTTCTTGGCAAAGGCGTTGTCTATGCGAAGGACACACCGAACTTCATTGCCAATCGCATCGGCACTTTCGCCATGCTAGATGGTATCCGCATCATGCTCGAAGGCGGATACTCGATCGAGGAAGTCGACTCGCTCACTGGCACTCTCATCGGCCATGCAAAGAGCGCAACCTTCCGTACGTTGGACATCGTCGGACTCGATACCGCAGTTCACGTCGCAAAGAATCTCTATGAGAGTGTCCCGAACGATGAAAAGCGCGAAGTTTTCAAGGTTCCCGAAATTCTTGAAAAGATGGTCGAGCGAAGACTCTTGGGCGACAAGACAAAGGGCGGATTTTTCAAGAAGGTGAGCGACGAGATACTCACGCTTGATCTCACGGCGCTTGAGTACAGACCGCGACAAAAGCCCAAATTCGCCTCCGTGGATGCGGTCAAGAACATCGACAACCTTGAAGAGAGACTGCGTGCCCTGGTCTATGCAAAGGACCGCGCGGGTGATTTCCTTTGGCGGACGATGTCGGAGAGTCTTGTTTACGCGGCCAATCGGATCCCCGAGATATCTGACTCGATCGTCGAGATAGACAACGCGCTGAAGTGGGGGTTCGCCCACGAACTGGGAGTTTTCGAGACCTGGGATGTCATCGGTCTCGAGAAGTCTGTCGCGCGTCTGCGCGAGGAGGGGCGAGCGGTCCCGGCCAACGTCGAGAAGATGATCAGCGCCGGCGTCACCACCTTCTACAAGACGGAGAATGGAAAGCGCCACTATTACGATCTGGTCAAGGGCGCCTACGAAACTGAGCGAACCCTTCCCGGGATCATGATCCTGAAATCGCTCAAGGATCAAAATCCGGTCATTCACAAGAATGCCGGCGCGAGTCTGATCGATCTGGGCGATGGAGTCGCGTGTGTCGAGTTCCATTCGAAGATGAACTCGCTCGGCGGCGATACGATTCAGATGGTCAACCTTGCACTCAAAGAGGTCGAGAAGAACTTTGAAGGTCTCGTCATCGGCAATCAGGGCGCAAACTTCTCGGTCGGCGCCAATATCATGCTGATTCTTCTTGGAGCGCAGGAAGGCGACTGGGACGAACTTCACGCCGCCGTCCGCCAGTTCCAGATGACCACGATGAGCCTGCGCTATTCCCCAAAGCCGGTCGTCGTCGCTCCATTCCAGATGACCCTTGGCGGCGGCTGCGAGATGGTCCTCCACGCGGATCGGAATGTCGCCGATGCGGAGACCTACATCGGCCTTGTTGAAGTCGGAGTCGGTCTGATACCCGGTGGCGGTGGGACGAAGGAGATGGCGGTGCGAGCCTGGGAGGCGGTCGCCGACAATCCCGATGCGGATCATTTCTCTTATCTAAGACGCAGTTTCGAACTGGTGGCGATGGCAAAAGTCGCGACCAGCGCGGTCGAGGCAAAGCACTGGGGCATTCTGCGCCCTGGCGACCGGATCGTCATGAATCGAGATCGTGTCATCTACGAAGCGAAGCAGGCCGTCCTCACGCTCGCAAGAGAGGGATATCGAGCGCCACTGCCACGAACTGATGTGCTTGTCCTTGGCGAAGCGGCACTGAGCAAATTCAAGATTGGAGTGCATATGATGAAGCGGGGTGGTTACATCTCCGATCACGATGCGCTGGTGGGGACAAAGATCGCCGAAGTGCTCAGTGGCGGCAACCTGAGCAGGCCGACACGGGTCTCGGAGGAATACCTGCTCGATCTCGAGCGAGAGGCTTTCGTCAGCCTTTGCGGGACGAAGGCGACCCAGCAGCGTCTTGCGCACATGTTGAAGACCGGAAAGCCGCTGAGGAACTAGTTGTGCGCTGGATCAAGTCGCCCTGTGTGGAATCGCGTCCGAGGACGTTCAGAGTTCAACCTTCAGGTTGTCCTTCAGCAGCAAGCTAAACGTTGAACTCGGAACGCAAGTTCCTGACCCTGAACGGGAAGTCAGAAACGAGTTTCGAACGAGGAGTAAAGGAAAATGCGTGAAGCAGTAATCGTCAATGCTCTCAGAACTGCCGTCGGAAAGGCTCAGCGAGGCACGCTTAGAGATACCCGGCCCGACGATCTCGCCGCCCGAGTGGTGAAGGAGCTAATGTCGCGAACGCCGGAGGTCGGTCCCGAAGAAGTCGAGGATATCGTCATCGGATGTGCCACCCCCGAAGCGCAGCAGGGAATGAATATGGCGCGGCAGGTGGGTTTGATCGCCGGGTTGCCGGTAACAGCATCCGCCATGACGGTGAATCGATTCTGCTCATCCGGCCTTCAGGCAATCGCACTCGCCGCGGAGCATATCATGTGCGGATTCTCGGAAGTGGCGATTGGCGGCGGCTGTGAATCCATGTCCCTCCTGCCGATGGGAGGGCACAACCTTTCACCCAATCCAACGCTTGTCGAGACCTATCCGGACACCTATCTGAATATGGGTCTGACGGCCGAGAATGTGGCGCGCAAGTACGAGGTGACGCGAGAACAACAGGACGAGTTTGCGGTCCGATCGCATCAACGCGCAGGAGCGGCGATCGATGGCGGCAAGTTCCGGGACGAGATCGTTCCCTTCACAGTCGTCTCGCGTGAGCCGGACACGACATCGAGTGGACGCACGGCAAAGTCTCGAATCAAAGTGGTCGAAACGATCTTTGATACCGACGAAGGCGTCAGACGAGATACGACGATCGAGGCTCTCGCGAAGCTGCGACCAGTATTCCACGTGAAAGGCACCGTCACCGCTGGCACTTCATCGCAGACCTCCGATGGCGCTGGAGCCGCTCTGGTTATGTCTCGCGAACGCGCTGCTGAGCTTGGTCTCAAACCGATGGCTCGCTTCGTCGCATACGCGACCGCCGGTGTGGCGCCGGAAGAAATGGGTATCGGTCCGGCCTTTGCGATTCCCAAGGTGCTCAAGCTCGCAGGTCTCAAACTGGATGAAATCGATTTGATCGAACTCAATGAGGCGTTTGCTGCACAGGCGCTGGCGGTCATGAAGGTACTCAACCTCGATCTCGAGCGGACCAACGTCAATGGCGGCGCGATTGCTCTCGGTCACCCGCTCGGCTGCACTGGCGCCAAACTGACGGCGACATTGCTCTATGAAATGAAGCGCACTCGCGCCCGTTACGGCATGGTGACCATGTGCGTCGGCGGGGGCATGGGCGCGGCCGGTATTTTCGAGAATCTTTTACGCTAAGAACAGAATCCACAAGAAGAATGAGAAGGGCGCACCTCCGTCGAGTTGTTTGCCGGCGGCAGGGCAATAGAGAAGAGACGCCGTTCGAAGTCAAAAGGAGTCCATCAAAATGGTTGCATCACAGAAAGAGCTTTTTCGAGGTGGCAGTTTTCTGATTTCCGAAACGAAACCGGAACTCGTCTTCTCGCCTGAAGACTTCACCGAAGAGCATCGCATGATCGCGCAGACGACAGAAGAGTACATCGAGAAGGAAGTCGTCCCTTACAGCGCACGCATTGAAGAGAAGGACTACGAACTGCAGCGGCAGTTGCTCCAGAAGGGGGGAGAGCTCGGGCTGCTCAGCGCGAGCATTCCCGAGGCCTACGGCGGACTGGGACTCGACCACGTTTCGGGAATGTTGATCTCCGAACATATCGCCGGCCAGGGTTCGTTCGTCACGACTTTTGGCGCCACGACGAGCATCGGTACGCTACCGATCGTCTACTTTGGAACCGAGGAACAAAAACAGAAATATCTGCCGAAACTAGGTACCGGTGAGTGGGTCGGCGCATATTGCCTGAGCGAATCGGGTTCAGGGTCAGACTCGCTGGCGGCAAAGACCACTGCGCGTCTCAACCCGGACGGGACGCATTGGATCCTCAATGGCGAGAAGATGTGGATTTCAAATGGTGCCTTTGCTGATGTCTACATCGTATTCGCGAAGGTTGACGGAGAGAAGTTCACTGGATTTATCGTCGAGAGGAACGATCCTGGTGTGAGCCCGGGTGCTGAAGAGCACAAGATGGGGCAGCGTGGATCATCGACCACACCAATCCTCCTGCAGGAAGCGAAGGTCCCGAAGGATCGGCTGCTTGGAGAGATCGGGAGAGGTCACATTATCGCTTTCAACATTCTCAATTTCGGCCGTCTGAAACTTGGCGCCGGCGCCGTCGGGGCAGGCAAACGCACGCTTGGACTCGCCGCGCGATACGCTGCCGAGCGCCGTCAGTTTGGAACGCCCATCGCACAGTTTGGCGCAATCAAGTACAAGCTTGCCGAGATGGTCACCCGCCTGTACGCCGGTGAGTCAGCCACATATCGCACCGCCGGTCTGATTGAAGATCGGGAAAGCACGGTCAACAAGGACGTCCCGGCCGAGGTGCTTGCTGTCATCGAGGAATACGCAGTTGAGTGCTCAATACTAAAAGTGGCCGGCTCTGAGATCCTCAATTATTGCGCTGATGAGGGCGTGCAGATTTTTGGCGGCAATGGCTTCACCAGCAGTTATCCAGTCGAGGCGATTTATCGTGATTCCCGCGTCAATCGAATCTTCGAAGGAACAAATGAGATCAATCGACTCTTGATTCCCGGGATGCTGCTCAAGCGGGCAATGAAGGGAACGTTGCCTTTGCTTGCGGCTGCGCAGAAACTTCAGGAGGAGCTTCTCGCCGGTCCATCATTTGAGGAAGAGGACGATGCGCCTCTCGCTCCTGAGCGGAAGATAGTGGCAAACGCGAAGAAGATCGCACTCGCAGTGCTCGGGACCGCAGCGCAGAAGTTCATGGGCGCGCTCGACAAACAGCAAATGATCCTTTGTTGGGCGGCCGATATCATCATTGAGGCCTTTTTGATGGATAGCGCTTTCGGACGCACCGCAAAACTCGTCGCGCGTAATGGTGCTGAGAAGCATGAGTTTGCCATCGAAGCCACCCGTCTGTACTGTCACGACGCGATGTCTCGGATAGAAACTTCGGCAAAGAATGCCCTCTCCGCGACTGTGGATGGGGATGAACTGCGGATGCTGCTCGCAGCGTTGCGACGGTTTACGAAGATTACACCAATCAACACATCGGCAATCCGCAACCGGCTCGCTGACAAGGTGGTTGCCAGCGGGGGCTATATCTTCTGATCGTTCCAATGACTGTGCCCTGCAAGATATCTTTTGCTGGTGCGAGGAGCCAATGCAGCCCCTGTCGCTGAAGGCGACAAATTCAGTAGCCGGTGGCGTCACCGGGTTGGAAACACAGCGGTCCCGACCCTGTAAGGCTCGAGAAGACTGCGACCCCACGGGGGGGCGGGTTCTTTGGCGTGGCACTTTCCGGTGACGCCGCCACCTGCTGCGGCAAATCTGCAAGCCCGAAATGGAGTAACTTCCCAGGCAATGCGTATTGAGAAACTGGTCGTCCCCACCCCATTTCCGGTCGGCCCGATCAACCTCTACCTGGTAGTCGACGAGCCGATAACGCTCGTCGACACTGGGCCAAGGACTGAAGAGACAATTACAGCTCTGCAAAGTGAGTTCGACCGACTCGGATTTAAGTTCCGAGACATCGGTCGAATCGTTCTCACTCACACGCACGAGGATCACTGCGGGCTCGCCGCAATGTTGCAACGCGAGTCGGGTGCGCGCGTCTACGTGCATGAATGGGAAGAAAAGGCGATCACGACGAAGGACGTCACTCGGGTCAATCGCAAGCTGCTGCTGCGCACCGGCGTCCCTCCCGACGAAGTCGACATGATTGCGAGCCGCTATGAGCGCATTCACGATTTCTCCGAACCGGTTGAAGAAGTAGAGTCGTATCGGGACGACGATGAGTTTGTCTTTGCCAGCGGATCGCTGCGTGTCGTGCACACGCCAGGGCATACGCCCGGGAGCTGCTGCCTTTTCCGGGAGGCAAATCGCCTCATGTTAACCGGCGACACGATACTCAAGAACATTACGCCAAATCCCGTTTTGAACCCCGATCCGATCGATCCGGAGAGAAGGTTTCCATCACTCGGCGAGTATCTGGTCTCACTCGCGAGGATAAGGTCGCTCGCTCCGACGCTTCTCAAGACCTCTCACGGCGACGATGTTGTCGATTATGAAGAGCACTTCAACCGTCTGGTCCGACATATTCGCGAGCGTCAGAACAAGATCATTGGACTGGTTCCGAAAGAGGGGATCACAGCATGGTCGGTGGCTGGACTTGTGTTCCCGGCGGTCAAGGACCTCCACCGTTTTCTTGCAGTTTCTGAAAGTACTGCCCACCTTGACCTTGCCGCTGCGGAGGGACGCATTCACACGGAGTTAAGAGACGGCGTTGATTATTATTTTACCGGTTGAGATGGAGAGGCGAACGCCAAGTCGCGCGAACTGAGGCATATGAATTTTCAGAGTCTGACTCCGATGCTCCGGACGACAGATCTTAAAGGAACGATCGAGTTCTACACCAGGAATCTTGGATTCACCGTCCAAGGATTCAGCGATAAACCGGGTTGGGCGAGTCTGAAGCGTGACTCGGTTAGCATCATGCTCGCCGCTCCAAATCAGCACGAACTATTCGATGCGCCAGCTTTTACCGGGTCCCTTTACCTCGCGTGCGATGATGTGGATGCCGTTTGGGAGATGGTCAGGGAGAAGGCGAAAGTGTGCTACCCGATCGAGAACTTCGAATATGGGATGCGCGAGTTTGCGGTTTATGACAATAACGGGTACCTCCTGCAGTTCGGGCAGGAGATTAAGCCTGCTGAAGTCACAGGTACGGAGGGCGTGGGAGCCAAATTGCGCGCGACCGTGGCAAAGGCGCTTCCGCTACTCAGCGCGCTTTCCGACGCCCTCGCCGGTGCCTCGATCGAGGAAAAATGGTCGGCGAAGCAGGTCATCGGGCATCTGATAGACTCCGCGTGCAACAACCATCGTCGTTTTGTATTGGCGCAAGGACGAGGCGATCTGCTCTTCGAAGGCTATGAACAGGAGCACTGGGTGCGAGTGCAACGGTACGGAGTGGAATCGTGGCACCGGCTCCTCGCGCTTTGGAGTTCCTACAATCAACATCTGGCCTGGGTGATCGATGGAATTGCGCCAGATGAGCTGGCAAAACCGAGGGCGGTCCACAGCCTCGATCAGATTGCCTGGAAGATACAACTCAAGGAAGAAGCTGTGACGCTCTCGTTCCTGACCGAGGACTACGTCGATCATCTCGAGAATCATCTTCGTCAGATTCTTCCGGACTTCGAGTAGGGGACTCGTTTTTCGGTCCGACGCTGCCGGCCGACGGGGCAGAATGGAGCAACAATGATTCAGTCTCTCCGTGATTCGAAGGCAGTCAGGATGGTGATAGGTGCTCTTATCCTACTGTTCGGCGTCATGGCGGGTTGCACCAAGACACTAAAGACGCTTGCGCCCTCCCGGGGAGCGCCGGGGGAGGAGTTCACGCTCAATGGGACCGGCCTGGCCAATGGCAACAACGTCTGGAAAGCGCCCGAACTTCTGAAGTGCGAAACCACGGCCCTTGAAGTTGTCAGTTCGTCGGACACTGCCATCGCCGTTCGCGTTCCGAAAGATACGCCCGCGGGGCTATATGAGATATACGCCTACACCACGCCGACCGGCGCTGCGGAACCATCAAAGACAAACTTCCTGAAGTTCTGGGTATTGGCGGCTCCCGTGCCTGCCGAGATCGAGGGCGCTTATGAGATTCAGGTGAGGAGCTTCCGGACTCGCTACGGAAAGACCGCCGAATGGGAAGACTGGATGATCGCCAATAGGGATCGGTACAATCTTCTATTCGAGACGTCACGCAAGGCGCCGTGTCCGATGGGATTCGCCGTCAGCTATCAGAATCCAATTACATACGACCCTCCCTGGGCCAGTGAGAGTGAACATATGGCCGCACTCAAGGAAATCGCTGAAATCTCATATCCTGGTTACAAGTATGAGTTCAGCCTTTCGCTCGACCCGACGAAAGCATACGTGCAGGTGAAGCTTGGGGTTCCAGAGAATCTCTCGGCTTCGATGCCGGGTTTC
>JBDTUW010000127.1:0-8631 GCA_040007555.1 Acidobacteriota bacterium
TCCCAGTGCGCGGCGCTCTCCGCAAATATCCTCTCGATTCCCGGGAGTTTCCCAACCGGTCCCTGTTGCCCGAACGCCACGATAAATGCAAGCCGCCCGCTGTCAATCGCCGGCGTCAGAACAAACTCGTGAGCAGCCGGGTTGCCAAGGCGGGCCGGAGTCTCCCACTGCAATGCGACTGTGTAGCGATCCGCGTCCAGGCGCCGCTCGATGTCAGCGCGGCTGGACGTTGAGGTCGCTATCCTCGAATCATGCCGCGATGCAGCAAGCCAATCCGCAGCCTGCATTGATGGCGAACCGTAGGGGAAGTTCAGTCGAACCGCGAGTCTTCCTTCGCGAATCAGGTTCGACTCAATCGCGACCGCGAGCAGATCATCTTTCGGATGTATGGTCGTTCTTACCTGAACCGCCTGCCCTTGAAACTCGAACCGGCTCGTCAGTGTGCCGGACCAGAGATCAAGCTGCTGGTCAATCGCGCCAAGATCGGCAATCCGGCCCTCAATACCATCCGTCGACTTGAGGATCAGACCAATTCGGCCCAGATGGAGACGATGAGGATTCTCGCGAAGCCAGTTATAGAGCTCGGTTTGACCTTCCGAGCTCACTGAGTAGCCCACGGGCCTGCCGAACGTTTCGAACGGCGTCAGTCGAAACCTTGCCGCATCCAGATTTGCGGCAAGCGGAGTACTGTGCCATCCCCACTGCGCCATCGTGCACAGCGGCATCGTGCGATCGTACTCACTTGAGAACGTCTGCAGTCCGGTCACGTCTGCAGTAAATGCGAATTCGCCGTTACCAATCGAGAGTGGGCCGAGAGGATCAAACCTCCGCACAACCGGGTTGTGCCGCTGGACCAACGCCCGACGGTCAATTGAAGCTGGCTTGCCGCGAATCGCCTGTGTTTTGAAGAGTCCACTGGTGCTGGCGAGCGCCCCGATAAAACGGCGACGAGACATCGGATGTCGTTTCATCTCTCGTCGTCTCCCACGCGTCGTCCTCGCCCGTCACGTTGTCTGGTCAATATGAAAGACCTCTTTTAAGGGCACCGTCAGTGGACTCTCGTCGGAGTTGGTCAGCATCAGATCCCTCATTGATGACCACCAGCGGCGACACACTTCCGTAGCCGCGATCTGCTGCCACAAGTCTTCCGACTCGATTTCTGCGTACGCGAACAGATGATTAGTTGACGGCTCGAGGAAGATCGAGTAGTTGCCCACCCCATGCTCTTTGAGCACCGCCTCGAGTTCCGGCCAGATCGGATTGTGCCGCCTCTGATACTCCTCTTGAGAGCCAGGTTTGAGGGTCATCAGGAAGGCCCTGCGCAGCATGTGTTCTCTTCTTTCACTATGTTGGCACTATGTTGGCACTATGTTGGCACTATGTTGGTTGCTGTCTTCTGTGGATTTGGTGCGAATTTTGGTGTGGATTTGGCCCGACACCTCGATAACCTAAGTCACTTCGCGGTTATTCGGGACAGTAACAGCACGACCGGACGGGCCGAATACCGTCTCAGCGATTAGTCCCGTTGGTTTGACGAGTGAGATTCTCTGCCAGCGCCTTCGATATCCTTAGAACAGATCCATGACGGTGATCGCGAGGGAACGAGAGCTCATCCGAAATATCAAGCCACTGCTTGAGGTCTTTTGATTTGACGGCACCGTACTGATGTTCACGGTATCGGTCAAAGTAAACGATCCACTCCGCGCCGACTTTCAGCACGGTCGGCCCCTCAACCCAATCTCGCGTAAACGGCTCGGAAATGCCCCCGTAGGGCCCGCGGGCAAGCCCGGCGACTGACAGCCGCAGGTTCTTCCTTACCGGCACCTGGCGCTCATCCTTGAAGACCATGAAGTACCTGGGACCGGTCTTCAGATCGGATTTCAATATGGTTGCGTCGATAACATTGAAGCCAGGATCAAAGAAGAGCGACGTTGCACTCAGAACTCTGAAGTCCCGGGTCGCGGTCATATAGATTCGGTGATTGAGCCCGTTGCTGCCACCGGTGTGATCGGTTTCGGGGAATCTCCCCGGAATAGTAGTGGCCCAAAAGATCAGCCACTCGCGGGCACTATCGTCGTAGAAGATCTCCGGGGCCCACGCGTTGCGAGCGGTCGGCTCGTGCGCCAGGACCGCGAAGGCTTTCTGTTCACTCCAATCGACCAGGTTCGATGAGCTCGCGTACCCGATCGTCTGATCGTACCAACCGGTGGTCCACACCATGTGAAATCGGCCGTCCGGTCCCGCGACAAGACACGGATCTCTCATCAACTGCCCTTTTCCGGCGGTTGGTTTGAGATAAGAACGATCTTCATTAAGGGCTTTCCAGCGCAGGCCATCAGTGCTCAGTGCCAGGTGAAGACCGTCTTCTCCATTGCCTCGGAAAGAGGTAAAGAGAAAATAATCGCTTCCCTGAGCATTGGCTTCGCCACTCGCGATAGAGAGCAACCCGACGGCGGCACCGATGACAATCGCGGCGACTGCGGAGATAACTATTAGGGACTTAGGCTTCATCTGCCCGGGGCGCCTTGGGTGAAGAGTGATCAGGCGGAGACCCGCGAGTTAGCGTCGGGCTTTTCCGGATGTTTTTCGTGCGATCCCGCCTGCTGTCTTTCCGGGAAGAGCCGTTCGAGCATCTCTTCTTTCCAGCGAGTCATGGATTCGTTGACAACGCGGCGCAACTCCGGCTCTTCAAGTGATGGCAGAAACTCAACTATCTCGAAGTGATTGTCGGCGCTCTCGAGATAGTTTTCCTTGTCCCGGTCATTTCGCATGAGAAAGAACGCGAACAGCGGGACAACCAATCTCTCCAGCGTATCTACGAGGTAGGGATTACCTGACATCTGCCAGAGTTTCCGGTGAAACGCGATGTCATTCTCGTAAAAGGAATCGAGTTGCATCTCCTCAGCGCCGTGTCTGATGCCGTCGGCCAGCTGGCGCAGTTCCTCGAGGTCAGCTGGGGTGGCGTTCTTCTTCGCCCATTGGATGGCAAGCGCTTCCAGTTCGACCCTGAGCCGAAAAATGTGCTCGATCTCCGCTGCGCCAAGCTTGGTCACCGAGGTCCCCTTAAAGGGAAACTTCTGGACGAACCCCTGGTGCTCCAGTTCGATCAGAGCCTCGCGGACAAGCGGTGTGCCAACCCCGAGGTCCTGCGCCACCTTGTTCTCAACGATCGCGTCACCCGGCTCCATCTTGCCAGAGAGGATCGCGCCCTTGATCATCTCGATGACCTGATCCTTCTTCGAGATCGGCTTTATGTGTTGTAGCACTCGCGCTTTCATCGGAGACACATCCTTAATATTCCGCTATATTCCGCTATATTCCGCTTGAACATACGCTTGGCGAATTCCGCTGCCTATGCGTATGGGGATCACTTGCCGAAGATCATCTCGGGCTCTAACCAAATCAATCACAAAACAAACATTATCTGGCAGGTGATCCGTGAACGCCACAAAGAGGCGCGGTGGCCGCTGGTCGTCAGGCGCAGGCTCTTCGCCGCTTCTGCACTCGAGTCACTTCGTGCAGGTGTTCTGGACAGGCGGTGTCGAGAATAACGTGATTGATGCTCACTTGGAAGTCCGCGAATTCTCCCTTATAGTTCCCGGACAGGGGACGATCGCTTTGATACTCCACGAGACCTTCGCGAACCCAGTTCCAGAACATCTTCGGCGTGATCCAGAAACTCCCCAACCCGCAAACTACCCTCGCAGACTTTCTCCCCGCCATGTCACACCTCTCCCCTCTACTGCCCGTTGTTGGGAATCTCTCGATTGAGAGCAGATTTGGATTTGCTGCGTCCGGAACGGAAGCGCCGGGCCCAAGACTTACCTTTTCCAGCGAGCCCGGAGCCGAAATCGCGTGTCGGAATATTCTGTCGCCCATCAGCGCTAACTTGATTTCGCCTCAAAATACACATCCCTGTCACTCCTGTCAAGATAAACGCCCATAGATTTCCATATCATCTTAGAATCTATCCCCAGAAGGGTTGTTGACCATTAAAGCGCATGCAGGGATCCTTGCGTGGAGAAAGCCCGGGTATTCTATGCCTTTCTGTCCCCTTCCTTTTGTGCCTTCCCATCTTCTCTGTCTTTGCTTCTTTGTTTGCGCCTTGCCTTAATCAGTGTCCCAAGAGGGAAAATCGCGGGTCAGGCACGGAGTCACCCCCTGATAGCCGCCCCTGCCTTAGCCGATTGCACACAGTAGCCGCTGCGGCAGGTCGCTCTCGATCAGCCGCGGTGTCGTTAGGTCCCATGCCCCCGTCGAACCTGTCGACAGGATTGTCATCACGCGCCCTGAGGTATTACATTGTCCAACGCAAGCAGGAAATGCGGCACTCGATGCCCTTTCGTCGAACCGGCCCTTGAATACCAACCTGCTTACCTGTTGATCGCAGCTTAATTTGAATGCGTCGTGGTTTCTCATCGCGACACCGGAGGCCCGTTTATGACTCGAATTGGATTCTGTCTCGCCTTCCTCATGCTCGCGTCGACAGCTGGGATGTGCCAGGATCTCAATGATCAACTCATCGCCGCTTCGCGCAAAGGCGACACCGCCGGTGCCAGATCCCTGCTTGAGAAGGGCGCCGACGTAAATGCCAAAACCCGCTATGGCGCGACCCCTCTTTTCTTCGCCTGCGATCGCGGAAATGTCGAACTCGTCAAACTCCTGATTGAGAAAGGTGCCGATGTCGATGTCCGTGATACGTTCTATAAGGCGAGCCCGATCATCTGGGCCGCGCAGAAAGGCCACGCCGAAATCGTGCGCCAGTTGCTTCAGAAAAGTCCGAAGGGGAAGGACGATGCCATGTCGATTGGCATCGGCTCGGGATATCCAGCGATTGTCAGCGCTGTCCTCGAACTGGGCGAGCTCGGGCAGGACGCCCTCAATAACTATCTGGCATCCGCCAATCGAGCGGAAAAACCTGAGATTGTCGAGTTACTAAAGAAAGCCGGTGCGAAACCGATTGTCCTAGTCGAGGTCAAGCTCTCACCAGAGGCTATCCAGGCGTACAATGGAGTCTACCGCGACGAACGCGTCGAATTCTCTTTTAGCGCTAAGGACTCGAAATTGATTTTCAAACCAGGGCCGCAGCGCGAGATCATTCTCACCTGCACTGCAGTTCACACATTTGAAACTGCCGATGTTCCCGGTCTCAAGCTGATCTTTAATCTGGAGAACGAGAAGATCAAGAGTCTAACGGTCAAGCAGCCCGGCGCTGCCGACATGCTATTAAAGAAGGTGGAGGTTCAATGAGGATCATCCTCAATGCTGCACTGATTGTCGTTTTTGCGCTGTCGCTTGCGTTACCATGCTCCGCTCAAAACTGGCCTCAGTTCCGCGGCCCAGGTGCGTCCGGGACCGTCGAAGGTAAGCCGCTACCAGAGAAGTTCAATGCTGAGACGGGAGAGAACCTCCTATGGAAGACCCCCGTACCGGGTCTTGCCCACGCGAGTCCGGTTGTCTGGGGTGATCGAGTCTTCATCGTCACTGCCGTGAGCAGTATCGCCAAACCATATTTCCGGCACGGACTCTATGGTGATGTCGATTCCGATACCGACCTGTCGAAGCACTCGTGGAAGGTCTACTGCCTCGACAAAAGAACTGGCAAGGTGCTTTGGGAGCGCGTCTCGGTGGAAGGAGTGCCGAAGACAAAGCGCCATATCAAATCAACCTTCGCCAGCTCAACACCGGTCACTGATGGACGCTATGTGGTCGCCTTTTTCGGCTCGGAGGGACTTTTTTGTTATGACCTTGACGGCAAGCCAAAGTGGAAGGTTGACCTCGGCGTCCTCGATGGTGGCTGGTTCTTCGATCCCGATTATCAATGGGGAACGGCTAGCTCTCCAGTCATCTACAAGGACCTGGTCATCGTCCAGTGCGATGTTCAGAAGGACTCGTTCATTGCCGCATACGACATCAAGAGTGGTAAGCAGGTATGGAAGACTCTTCGCGATGAGATTCCTTCATGGGGCACACCAACGGTCATTGAGGGAAAGTCGCGGGTCGAAGTCGTCACCAACGCAACTGGCGGGGCGCGGTCCTATGATGCGCTGACCGGAAAGGAACTCTGGAACCTGAAGGGCAACCCAGAGGTCACCGCAACGACGCCAATCCTGGCTAACGATCTGATCATCATCTGTAACAGCTATCGCCCCAACCAGCCTCTGTACGCCATCAAACCAGGCGCGACCGGTGACATCTCGCTCAAGGAGGGTCAGGAGGCAAATGATTTTGTTGCCTGGAGCAAGCAACGTGGCGGCTCGTACATGCCCACGCCTCTCTCATATGGCGAGCATTTGTATGTCAATGCCAATCAAGGTGTGTTGACGGTCTATGATTCAAAAACCGGGACGCGTGTATACCAGCAGCGGATCGGTGAGAAGGGTGGCGCCTACAGCGCTTCACCGGTAGCGAGTGGGGGGAAGGTATATCTGACGAGCGAGGACGGCGAAGTCTTTGTCGTCAAGGCCGGAGCGAAGTATGAGTTGATCTCGACAAATCCAATTGGTGAAGTACTGATGGCGACGCCCGCAATCTCGGACGGAGTGATCATCGTCCGCGGTCAGAATCACGTCTTTGCCTTCGCAAAGTCAAAGAAAGAGGTGGCGCGGTAGGCAGGCGCAGGGATCAGGGACCAGGGGGGCAGGGGCCAGGGGTCAGAGATCAAGAGAATAGTAACGTAGAGGCGCGGAGGGCGCAGGGACAGCGTGGGAATCTCCCCTTTCGGCGTCGCTCAACTCTCCGCGCCTCTCGGTTATCGATTTGAGATCAATCTTCTGCCTGAATAGTCGGCGATGATGAACGCGGGCGCGATCCCGAGCGAGGAAACATCCGACATCCGTCCCAGCAGAAAGACCCGATCCGGACCCTGCCAAAGACCCTCCAGACGGTCACGCGAGATGATCATTTGAGCCGACCCGTCATATCGTAAGCCCTGCTCGAGCGAAGCTGCACTTCCTCCAAGTATCAGCAACCTGACCGGCGCATAGAAGCTGATTGAATTAGCAGACTCATAGTCACCCATGACTACAACGCTAGCCCCGGGCAAGGCCCTTTCCCGCAGAACCACCCCGAACGCCCTGGAAGAAAGCAAACCTTCGCATAGGCCCAGACTGTAGGTGGCAATCAGGCAGAAGGCCGTCATCGTTGCCGCCAATGCCAGCACTCCACGCATCCGGCCGCCCCGACGATTCCACCACCACGCGACAACTGTGCCGCAGGCGAAGAGCACGAGTGTTCCGAGGAGTGGCGAGACCAGCCTTGCCCTTGTCGCTGCCGGAAGATCAAACAGCGGTGAGAACAAATTGGTGTATGCCGAAACACGCGCTCCATCGTCTGCGACGAGCGCTGCTCCGTGCAGCCCCCACCAGATGAATACCGCCACCGATGCGATCCCGGAGAGCACACCGAACGCGCCGAGAAATGCAAACCCGCGATCAATCCACTTCGAAACTGCGACTTCCGACTGAGCAATTGCAATCCCAACGAGTAACGCGAGCGGCGGGATCGCGGGAAACGAGTAGTGCTCCAGCCGCGAAGCCAGGCTAAAGAAAACTACAACGACACTCCCCCAGCAGACGGCCAGCCTCACGACCGCCCTCGCTTCTACGTTGTCGCCGAGAGTCTTTCCGAGTTTCACAACGGCCGCCAGAAATGAGCTCCACGGAAAAAACCAAACCAGTATCAAGGCCCAGAAGATCGGTATTGGAATCGAACCGTAGTCGACTGGCTGGCGACGCCCAAAGAATCGCAACAGTTGCTCATTTACAAAGTAGTGTTCGAGAAATCCAGGATTTCGGAGCGCCGCGAGCAGGTGCCAGGGGCCCGCGATTGCCAGAAGCACGAGGAATCCGACGACAACGCCCTTGAACCGTATCCTGGGTCGCGGTCTTGAGAAGCTGAGAAACAGAACCGCGATTGCTAATGGAAAGACAATCCCGATCAGGCTCTTCGCCAGAACGGCCCCACCCAGCGCCGCGAAGAATCCAATCGTTGGCCAGACGCTCTCGCCACCATCGCCGTGCCATCTCAACAGACAATAGACCGCGAGCGTCAGGAAAAAAACGAGAAAGATGTCTGGAAACGCTTCGAGGGTAAAAAAGAGAGTCCCCGCTGAAAGGACAAACGCAAGCGCGGCAAATAGCCCCGCACCTGCGCCGGCTGCCCGCCGGCCCATGACCCACAGAAGCCACGCGGTTCCGGCGATTCCAAGAGCAGTTGGAAGACGAGCCGCCCACTCGTGAACTCCAAAAACACGATATGACGCCGCCATCAGCCAGAACATGAGCGGCGGTTTGTCGAGAAACCGAACGCCATTGGCGTAGGGTGTCACCCAGTCCGAGCGGCTGTTCATCTGCTCGGCGATTTGCGCATAAAGCGCGTCTCCATCATCGAGAATCGCGCGGGCAGACGGCAGTAGATAAACAAGTGCGGTCGCGAAGAGGAAGATGGCGGGATAAAAGCGCTCGCGGTCTGATTTCGCTGTCTTGGGGGAAGCCTTCACAATCCTCTACCGCCCTTAAAAGCCACTAAAAGCCACTAAAAGCCCCTAAAAGTATGACTGAAGCTCGCCCCGGCGACGAATGTCGAGCGTTGCACAGTGAAACGCTCCGCCGAACGGAAGGTAGTTGGCAA
>JBDTUW010000128.1:0-8629 GCA_040007555.1 Acidobacteriota bacterium
GAAGGCAATGACACGATGCTCATCGTGGATCGCATCGGAGGGAGCCTTGTATCAGGGGCTCTTTCGCTTGGATCGATGTTCGGCATTTTATACGATGACCTCGAGAGTGGTCATAGCTTCAGCATCCCACCGGGGACGTGTCAGCTCAGGCGTTCGATCACGAATGCCTTCCCCCACGTCGTTCCGCCGTTTGAAGACCTGGTCCAGGCGGGCCACAGCGGATGGCTCAAGCTCTGGCTCGCGGATGGTGGCGGAATTATCGGGGCATCGATCAACTACAACTCAAGCACCACCACGTCGGGAAGCGCGTTCAACGAGGGGCATAACTTGCACAAGTTGACTCTCACGAATGGATCAACACTGGTCATCCCGGTCTTCCCACCTGGATGCTAGGAGCCGACAGGGCGACATCGCAGTGATGAGGCCTTGACGAGCGACCCAGTAACACTGGGAATGGTGACGACGCCCACACCCGGACGTCGTCACCTTTTTCTTTTCTGCGACGCCCACAGTGTCCCTTCGAGCGAGCGCTTTTGACTCAAGGGAGCCGGGCACGGATTTTGGAGTTGGGGGAAGCACTGTAGTATACTCCCGCCTGATTTTGCCCTGAGACACGTGAGAACCCGCGAAAGTGAAGAGCGACGGCCTCGGCCATCCAGCATCCGGCGGCCTTCAAGCGCGACTGCGCGCGATACCGGATCGCTGGTATGGGTCGCTGAGACATTTCCTGCGAAAGTTGATCCCGTTCGAGCATCGGCGTCGAGCCGTGCGATTTATTCGGCGTCGAGTCGGCCTGATCTTTGGCGATTCTGGAGTCGGTCGCCTTGCCTCCCTGAAGGCACTCGAGAGGGTTCTTGACCGGACCGCGCCGCAGACCTTTGATATCATCTGTTTTCCGATCATCGAATGGGACTTTCGCTTCCAGCGGCCGCAGCAGCTTATGTCGCAGTTTGCCGGGGCTGGCCATCGTGTGTTCTATATCAACCAGAACTTTCGCGAGCGCGGCGCGCCGTACCAGATCTCCATCAAACTGCCGAATCTATATGAGGTCTCGCTTCGCGGACCGGACCGCAACGTTTACACCGACAGCCTGGATGCCGGCGACGTGGAACAGCTGCTTTCCTCGCTGGACCAGTTGCGGCTTGACCTCTCGCTGGCGGCGACAACGCTGATCGTCCAACTTCCATTCTGGAGGCCCCTGGTGAAGGAAGCCCGATCCAGGTTCACCTGGCCGGTCATATACGATTGCATGGACTACCATGCCGGATTCTCTACGAATCAGCCGCAGATGCTGGATGAGGAAAAGGACCTGATTGCGTCGTCAGATTGCGTCCTGGTTTCGTCGCACTTTCTTGCCAGCGCGGTGGAGGACGGGGCGCAGCGGATGCTGCTGCTGCGAAATGGATGTGACTATGATCACTTTAGCCGCGTCACGCCGCGCCACAGCAGGAAGCGTCCGATGGTCGGATACTACGGCGCAATCGCGCACTGGTTCGATACCGACCTTGTCGCCGACCTCGCTGATCGGCACCCGGAATGGGGATTCCTGTTGATCGGATCGACGTTTAGCGCTGATCTAAGCCGCCTCGGTAAGCTGCGTAACATATCGATGGTAGGCGAACAGCCATACTCATCTCTCCCGGACTGGCTCGACCAGTTGGATGTCCTGATCCTTCCATTCATTCGTTCCGAATTGACCGAGGCTACCAATCCCGTCAAGGCCTACGAAATACTTGCGACCGGGAAACCGCTCGTCTCGGTGCCGATCGCTGAGATGATAGATCTTGCTCCGCTCGTGCGCCTCGCATCCGGTGTCAGGGAATTCGAAGAGCAGATTGCTGAGGCTCTCGCTGAGACTGATCCTGGCGCAATTGAGGCTCGTCGCGCGTTTGCTCGAGAGAATACCTGGCGAAAGCGGTTCGAGAGCCTCGAGCCGGTGTTGCGCGAATCGTTCCCGATCGCCTCGATCATCATCGTCACCTACAACAACCTCGAGCTCAACCGGCTTTGTCTGCAAAGCCTCTTCACCAACACCGACTGGCCGCACGTCGAAGTGATTGTCGTCGACAATGGATCGACCGATGGCTCGGCTGAGTACCTTGGTGAAGCCAAAGACCGGTACCACCATCTGAAAGTGATCTTCAACAGCCAAAACCGTGGATTTGCGGCAGCGAACAATCAGGGTTTGGCTGAGGCCAGCGGCCAGTATCTGGTCCTCCTGAACAACGACACCGCTGTGCCGCGCGGCTGGCTGTCCGCACTTATCCGGCATCTCGCGCGCGACAGAACCATAGGGATTATTGGCCCCGTCACAAACGAGATTGGCAACGAGGCCAAGGTTGCTGTCGAATACTCGAACCTTGCAGACATGCCCGGCTGGGCGGGTCGCTACATGCGTCAACACGATGGCGAGGTCTTCGAAATCCCGACACTGGCAATGTTCTGCCTCGCTATGCCCAGGGAGGTCTTTGAGAAAGTAGGCCGACTCGACGAGCGGTTTGGGATCGGTATGTTCGAAGACGATGACTACGCTCGCCGCGTCAGCGCTATGGGATATCAGATCCGCTGTGCGCGTGATTCGTTTGTTCATCACGTGGGAGGGGCCTCCTTCAAGAAACTCGCTGGCGACGAGTATTTCAAGCTCTTCGACAGGAATCGTCGTTTGTTTGAGGAGAAATGGGGCGAGCTCTGGCATCCGCACGAAGATCAGTCGGCCAAGCAGCGTCTCCCCGAACTACGCGAACGGTTGCGCGATATAGTTGACCAGACATCGGCGCAAGCACACGAGCAGATAGTGTTTCTCGCCGGTGAGGGATGGGAGGATGAAAACGGCAGCGACGCCGCCTTACTGGCGCGTGCATTGTCGGATCAGGGTTCTGTAGTTTTCTTCGACTGCTCGGTCAGTCAGAAAGATCAGTTTTTCGGATTCAAAAAGATATCAACGACTCTCTTCCTCTATCGGGGACCGACGGGCGCGTTGGAGGAGCTGGAGAACCCTGTCGTGGTGGCGAAGGCATACCACTCATCGATCCTCAACCGGTGGACTCACGCAAGGGTTGTTTACGATTGTCTCGCGCCTCTGGCGCTGCGTTTTGCAGAAGGTCATCGCAGGCTCCTTGAGACGGCCGATATCGTTCTCTCCGATCGGACGACCCTCCAATCCGGTAACAGAGAGCAGGTCATAGCCCGTCCTGAGGGCGCCAATGGATTAACGACCCTCGCGCACCTGCTGATGGAGCGCTTATCCCTGGAACGACGGGGAATCAGGGGTACGGGCAGATGATATCGTCGAATGTAATGACTGAGAGCGAGCCTCGGCCGCAGGATGGCGAGGGCCGCTCAAAGAACCGTGCACGCGTCATCGCCCTTATCCTCGGCTCCTGTTGGCTGGTCGCAATGACTCTCTGGTACGTCTGGACCGCCACTTCAAGTCTCCGGAATGCCGTCAGCCTGGTTCGACTGAGAGATGACGGACGCTTGTGGCTCATGCTTACCGCCGTGAGTCTCGGCTCGCTTCTGCTCGGTGGACTGATCGTCCTGCAGTTCATCTTTCGACGTTTTCCGATCGCCAGGGCAGGCATATTTGCGACCGCCGTCGCTGCGTTTGCGTTTGTCGTTCTTCGTCATCAGGTGCGAGCGACGCTCGTCGCGGCCTGGATTTTCCTGATGGCATATATTTGGGGAAACTGGGTGTTGATCGTTGGCGGGATCAGATCTTCATGCATGAATTGGGAAAGGACCACGGTTTCGCTGGCAGTCGGCCTGGCGTTGCTTTCACCAGTGGTTTTCGTCTGGGGAATGATCGGGTGGCTGCGCCCTGGAGTAATTCTCTTCACCCTCATTGGTCTGACGCTGATTCAATACCGCGGGCTGAAAAAGATTGCCATCGGCGCGTGGGAAGCGAGCGTCAATTGGCGCACGTACCTGCTCGCAGAGGACCAACCAGCGGAAGGGAGCGTGCTCAAGCTTTTGCTCGCTCTCATCGCGCTCTACAACTTTGCATGGGCGCTGACACCGGAACGTAGTTTTGATGCACTCGCCTATCAGCTTGCCGTACCGCGATTTTATCTCGAACAAGGGGCGATCGTCGATCTCTCCTACTTCTGGCACTCGTACTTTGCGCGGCTCGTGAACTCGATCTTCCTGGTGGCGATGGCGGTCGGAGGGCAAATCTCGGCGAAGCTGATAGTGTTTGGGTCGGGGCTGGTCGCTGTGATCGGGGTCTATACGCTTGCCCGCGGCCTGCTGAGCCGCGCTGCAGGCTTGTGGGCCGCCGCAATCTTCTACTCGACACCACTGATCAGTTGGCTCTCCACCGTCGCCTACGTTGATCTGGTTGTTGGGATGTTTGTCGTTGCTTCGTGGCTGGCGTTTCTCCGCTGGTTGAGAGGGGGAGGCAGAGGCTGGATCATTGCCAGCGGGCTGCTGGTTGGCGCGGTCATCGGCTCAAAGCCGAATGGCGCATACGCAATTCCTGTCATGGGAGTGATGCTGCTTTGGGTGACGTTCAGGAAAAGACACTCCTTCGCGCGACTCCGGGATGTTTCGATTTTCGTCGCGCTCGCTCTCATCATTGCGGTGCCCTGGTACTGGCTGACGTGGAGATACACCGGCAACCCGGTCTTTCCCCTCTTCAATGGCATCTTCAAAAGTCCATACTGGGGGCTCTCCAATCAGCTGATGAACGCGGCCGACTTCGGTGTTGGTGCGTCGTTGGCAGGCCTCGTCAAGGCTCCTTTTGCGCTTACCTTCCAGACCAACCGTTTCGATGAGGTATTGCGGCCTGGCGGCGTCGGACTTGCGCTGGTTCTGCTCCCCCTTGCTCTCTTTGGGGCAGTTGTGGCTCGAAAGCGAGCCCGGCTTCTCTCCGCAGCCTGTCTGGTCTATCTGCTTCTCTGGGCGTTCACGTTTCAGTATGCGCGGTACTACATCCCGCTCTTCCCCATTGTTGCGGCGCTGGCAGTCACGGGGGTGGTGGGCTGGGCGACGAGCGGCTGGTCAAGGCGACTCAGTTCGGCAATGCTTTGGTCGATTCTTCTGGCTCAGGGTCTGCTGATTCCGACTGCCTTCGGCAATGTTATCAGCCAAAATCCGCTCTTCCTGATTTCGGGAAGGTTCAGTGAAGAGGAGTTTCTTGGGCGGGCTGTCACACCTTACCGTGCGGCAGAATTCCTCAACCGGGTGACAGGTCCCGACGATTGGGTAATTGGAGCCGGTGTGGAGTTCGTGCGTTATTATCTGAGAGCACGAATTGTCTCCCTCGGGGAGACGCTTGACCTGAACAGAATCGTCCGCGGCGCAAGCGACGAGAGCATGGCTGAAGCCTTCGACCGACTTCAGTACCGGTACCTCTTCGTAAATCGAGCCAACCCGGCAGCAAATGTCAGGTCGAGGTTCCTGCGCGACTCGTTCCTGGATCGGTTTGCAACACTCGAATATCGATACAACTCGACCGAGGTCTATCGACTCTCTCCGAAGGAACTGGAGCGGAAAGAGTCACTGACCACCAACCTGCTGAGCAACCCTGGCTTTGAGAAGGTCGACGCTACCGGTCGCCTCGAGGGATGGAGCGTTGATGGTCGCGCCGAGGGCGTCTCCACCCAACCACACGGCGGGCAGCGCTCAACGTGTGTGACAGGACATGGCAAAGTCAGCCAAAGAGTCGCCGTCTCTGGCGGCAGCCTTTATACTCTGAGCCATCATGTCCGTTCGGAGCGGGAGGGTCAGCAGGTAAGGATGCGGATCGACTGGTTGAGGGAAGATGGAACGCGAGTGGATACCAGTTTTGAGGACTTCAAGGTTAACCAGGATTGGCAATGGCTGCAGATGGCGCTTTCCGTTCCTCGTGATGCCACCAGGGCGGAAATCGGTCTGGTGTTTGATGGGCCGAGTTCCGTTTGCTTCGACGATGTTTGGTTTGGTTCAGGCAGGCAGCGCCGGCCTGAGTGACGAATCCGCTGGGAGCTCACTGGCCGAGTGATCGGCAGCGAGATCACCGCAAGAAACGACAGGGTGTTCGCGGTGCAAGGTAGTCAGTCATGACTTTGGACGAGACCCCGCATAATGAGCCCGAGTCCGGCGTCAAAGAGCCGCGCGTCGCTGTGCTCATCCCATGCTACAACGAGGAGCAAACCATCGCGGAAGTGGTTCGCGACTTCCGCCGGAATTTGCCCGAAGCGGACATATTTGTCTTCGACAACAATTCGTCGGATCGCACAGTTGAGATGGCGCGCGCTGCCGGCGCGACCGTCCGATCCGAAAGGAGACAAGGCAAGGGCTATGTCGTGCAGGCCATGTTTCGCGACGTCCAGGCGGACCTCTATATCATGGTTGACGGCGACACTACCTATCCCGCTGATGTGGTGAGGAAGTTGATGGCGCCAGTCGAACGTCGCGAGGCGGATATGGTAATTGGCTCACGACTCCACGACGCAGCCAGCAGCCAGTTTCGAGTTCTGAATCGCCTCGGGAACCTGCTCTATCGCTGGCTGTTGAATTCCATCTTTGGAGTTCGTCTGACTGATCTGTTGTCGGGGTATCGGGTTTTCAGCCGCCGCCTGGTAGGGAGTCTTCCGCTCGTGGGTGGTGGATTCGAGACGGAAGCCGAAATGACCATCAAGGCGATCGAGAGGGGTTTCACCATTGTGGAAGTTCCGGTTAATCTAACCTCTCGGCCCGACGGCAGCCATTCCAAGATCCGGCTCGTCCAGGACGGATGGCTCATTCTCAGCACCATTCTTACTCTCTTCAGAGATTACAAACCGCTGACGTTTTTTGGCGCCATTGGGATCGTCTTTGTCATCCTCGGATTGATCCCCGGCGGTGCAGTGATCATCGCCTACGTTAAGACGGGTCTCGTGCCACGACTGCCATCAGTTGTGCTCGGCGTTGGGCTGGTCCTGATTGGCGTCGTCTCGATCTTCACCGGGTTGATTCTGCACACGATCGCCCGAAGGTTCCAGGAGCTCGATCGCCAGCTGCAGCTCTTCGAAAGCGCGCTGCATCGCGTCCGTGCGAGAGATTGATGCTGCTCGCACCGGTCCGACAAATGACGGGTCATGTCATCTCTTGAACAAGATCGACGGCGTGCCGGCTCGCTCCTCCTGGGCCTCGCCATCCTTGCTTACCTCCTCCTGTCGACAGTTCAGATTACGCTCCCCGGTATCTACTACGACGAAGCGCTTCATGCCCCCGCTGCCGTCGCGCTGGTATCGGGCAACGGGGATCAGATTGGGATCGGCGTTGGAACTGGTCGGTGGCGTTTGCCGGTGATGGCTGGCGAGTATGTAGGATCGTTACGCTCATATGTCCTCGTTCCACTCTTCGTCGTGTTCGGACCCGGTGTCGTTACCTATCGGCTGACCATGATTCTCATTGCTGCCGTCGGCATCTTCTTCGGTGCGAGATTTGCGAAGGAAGCGTTCGGCTGGGTTCCGGCGATCGTCGGAGCCTGGTTGATCGCAACCGATCCGACTTTCATTCTCGCGACGCGCGCCGATTGGGGGCCGGTCGCGCTGGCATTCACCCTCAGAACGACATCTCTGTATCTTGGCTGGCGCTGGTGGCGAAGTCGCGGCGAAGCAAAGGCATCGTTGTTCGTCATGTCAGTGCTGCTCGGTCTTGGAGTCTGGGACAAGGCGAACTTTCTGTGGTTTGTCGTTGCGCTTGCCGTCGTCACGGCGATTGCGTGGCTGCTTAGCAGCGAACGACCGCGGATTGGCTGGCGAGCCGGAGCCGTAGCGCTCAGTGGTTTTCTGCTGGGCGTGGCACCGTTGCTTGCCTTCAATCTGGAGCGGAGTTGGATCACGTTCCGACTGATAGTTGCCCCGGGGGAAAAGACCTCACTTCTTCATTTGGCCACCCTCGTGGGCGGCCGCACGAGAGACCTCATCGTCACGTTCGATGCAGGCGCTATAGCTCACTGGATGAGCGGAATCAGGCTCTATCCGGCAGACAGTCTCTCACGTAGCCTGTTGCTGCCATTCTCTTTGACGGCGATCGTCGTTCTTCTTGTGCTTGCGCTTCGGCGCAGACGCCCCTTTTTTGCATTTCTTCCGGTTCTGATGTTGGCAATGCTGGCTCAGATGTACGCCACGCCACGGCATATTTGGATCCATCATTACCTGAGCATTTACCCCCTTCCCCATCTCGCAATCGGCGCCGTCGTGGGATTGTTCTTTGCAAGGGATTCGGGGAATGTGAGGCGTCGGAAGCGGGCGATTGCTTCTACGGCACTAGTGCTTGTGGCGGTGACATTCAATCTCGTGACGATGACTCGATTCCATCGCAATCTTGCTGAACGCGGCGGTTCAGTAGCATGGAGCGATGCGATCTATCCCTTGGCGCGGACTCTCGCGGCGGACTTTGGAGACCGCCAGATTCAAGTGATGGATTGGGGAATCTTCAACCAGATGTATTTACTGACCGGCGGAAAGCTGAAGCTCTTTGAACCGATCTACTCTCTTGCGGAATCTGTCGGCGCAGATCAAAGAGTGCTGGAACTGGTATCTGATTCGCGAAACGTGTTTGTGCTGCATTCGGCCCAGGCAACGAACATGAAGAATCCTGCGTTAGCACTTGAGGCGGCTGCCAGGTTGCTGGGCGTCACTGTCAGGCGCGAGCAGCTGAT
>JBDTUW010000129.1:0-8625 GCA_040007555.1 Acidobacteriota bacterium
GAAGGCAATCAAACCGATGTATGGCGAGATTGCCAGGGACTTTGCGCTGATCGAAGTGGGCTACATGTCTCGCTTGCTGACAGATGTCGGTCGTGGCCTTAACCTCGAGCTCAGCCCGCGCGGTGCGCGCATTGACGATGAATTGCGCGAGACGCTCGGTCTGGCTGCCAGTCAGGAACTACTTCACAGGCTGGTCGGGATGCGAGGAGGCGGTCAGTAGAAAACGAGCCTCCAATGGCGACCTGGTCGCCGATGTGGCTGACGAAGTGTTGGAACAATGAACAGATAGTCGGGGATGCCCGCGAAAGACGATCAGGAAGGTAAGGATGAGCGAGTACGGTGAGCTGGAAGGAATCGCGGTGATTGGGATGAGCAGCCTCTTTCCGAACGCGCACACGCTGGACGAGTTCTGGCGCAATCTTGCAAATGGTGTGGAGTCGATCTCCGTTCTCTCCGACGAAGATTTGGTGGCCGCAGGCGTTAGTCCCGCGATGTTTCGCAAACCAGGTTACGTTCGGGCGGCCTGTTCGCTTGCCGACGCGACGCTCTTTGATGCGCCTTTCTTCGCCATCAGCACTACTGAAGCCGAGATGATGGACCCGCAACATCGACTCTTTCTGGAGTATTCCTGGGCCGCGCTCGAAAACGCCGGATACAATCCGGAAACATACGATGGCGAGATCGGCGTCTATGGCGGAACGAGCATGAGCACTTACTTGCTCTATCAGCTTTCTGCTGAAAACGGGCATGTCGGTAACATTCAGGCTGTTCTTGGCAACGACAAGGATTACCTCTGCACCCGTGTTTCATACAAGCTCAATCTGAGAGGCCCCAGCATCGCCGTCCAGACAGCTTGTTCCACCTCTCTGGCTGCGATCTGCATGGCCTGTGACAGCTTGCTGGACCATCAGTGCTCGATGGCGCTCGCGGGTGGAGTGACCGTCAAGATTCCACAGGGAGTCGGCTACTTCTACGAAAAGGGAAGCATTCTTTCGCCGGACGGTCACTGCCGGGCGTTTGATGCCGAGGCGGCTGGAACGGTTTTCGGCGATGGGGTCGGGGTTGTGGTTCTGAAGCGGCTGAGTGAAGCAGTTGCAGATGGCGATTCGATTTATGCCGTAATTAAAGGCTCAGCAATCAACAACGACGGCTCAGTGAAGATAGGATTCACTGCTCCAAGTGTCGACGGACAGGCGAAAGTGATCGCCATGGCGCATGCGATGGCGGACATCCCACCGGAGACGATCACGTATGTCGAGGCGCACGGAACCGGAACGCCAATGGGAGATCCGATTGAGATCGCTGCTCTGACCCAGGCGTTTCGGGCCGGCACCTCGAAGACTGGCTACTGCGCCATCGGCTCCCTGAAGACCAACGTCGGCCATCTTGAGTCCGCAGCGGGCGTCGCCGGTCTGATCAAAACGGTCCTCGCCCTGAAGCATAAGCAACTGCCCCCGAGCCTTCACTATCAGAATCCAAATCCGGAGATCGATTTCGAACGGAGTCCGTTCTTCGTCAATACCAGCCTGATTGAGTGGAAGGTGAATGGCTTCCCACGCCGTGCGGGTGTCAACTCGTTTGGCATGGGCGGCACGAATACGCATGTCGTGCTGGAAGAAGCGCCTGAGCTGGCGGAGGTGAGCAACGAGATCGAGCGGCCGCGTCATCTGCTGTGTCTCTCCGCACGGAGTGAGAGAGCCGTTGAACAGTTGGCGAAGCGTTATGAGGAGTATCTCAGCGGTGCGCCGGAGGCAAGGCTGGGCGACATCTGTTTTACCGCGAGTGCCGGACGAAAACACTTCAATCACAGGGTTGCCATTGAGGCGGGTTCGCACGCCGAGCTGCTCGAGCGGTTGAAGAGTCATGGAGCGGGCGCCGAGACCGCAGGGTTAGCAAGCGGCGTGGTCTCCGGGGCAAACGAACCAAAGATCGCGTTTCTCTTTACTGGTCAGGGCTCGCAATACGCGGGGATGGGTCGAGAGCTTTATGAAACGCAACCTGCCTTCCGAGAAACGCTGGATCAGTGTCAGGACCTATTGCGTGGACATCTCGATCGACCGCTACTTTCCGTGATGTTTGCCGAGGATGAGGCGACCGCAGCGTTGCTTGATGAAACCGAGTACACGCAGCCCGCTCTCTTTGCGTTGGAGTACTCGTTGGCGCGGATGTGGCAGGCGTGGGGAGTAAAACCGGCGGCGCTGCTGGGACACAGCGTTGGCGAGTATGTTGCAGCTTGTGTCGCCGGGATTTTCAGCCTTGAGGACGCGTTGAGACTGATCGCAACGCGCGGGCGCTTGATGCAGGGCCTTCCGCGAGACGGAGCGATGGCGACGGTCTTTGCGGAGCCAGGTCGCATCAGAGCAGTGCTTGAGCGGCACGGGAATGAAGTGGGAATCGCCGCGATCAACGGACCGGCGAACACAGTGATCTCGGGACGAGCGCGAGTGGTGGAGGAAGTGTGCCGGGAGCTGGGTGAGAAGAAGATACGCAGCAAGGCATTGCGAGTGTCGCACGCATTTCATTCCTCCCTCATCGAACCGATGCTGGACGCATTTCAGAAAGAAGCGAAGAAGATCAGTTACGGTGTTCCGCAGATCCCGGTGATCTCAAATGTGACTGGGAAAGAAGAGGAGATGGGCGCGGAGTATTGGGTTCGGCAGGCGCGCGGAGCGGTGAGGTACAGCGATGGAGTGAAGGCGCTGGTTCGAGATGGAGTCAAGGGATGCCTGGAGATCGGCCCGAAACCGGCGCTGACTCGGATGGCGAGCGAGAGCGAAGAGGTGACTCGCAGCGGCATGGAGATGTGGTCGAGCCTGGATGGGAGGCGAGGCGAATGGGAAGTTGTGCTTGAGACTCTGGGACGGATGTACACCAAAGGAGTGGCGGTCGATTGGAAGGGATATGAGACGGGGTACAGCCGGAGACGTGTGGGACTGCCGGGGTATCCGTTTGAGCGGCAGCGGTACTGGGTAGCGAATACCGGGACCAGGAACTTTGTTGGAATGGAATTGACGCGGAAGGAAGCAAAGGAACACGAGCTGGCAGGTTGGCGCGTCAAGGAAGCGTGGACGGAAGAGATTAGATACGAGGGAGAGCTGAGCTCGGAAAGTCCGGCCTATCTGCGAGATCATCGCGTCTATGGAGAAGCGGTGGTGCCGGCGGCGGCATATCTTGAGATGATGCAGTGGGTCGCTGGGAAAGGTGTAAAGCGCGGAGAAATGGAATTGGAAGGAGCGTCATTCCGTCAGGCGCTGGTGCTGAAAGAAGGAGAGCGGAAACGCATCCAGGTGGTCATGAAAGCGGAGAGCGAAGGAGACTACGCGCTGCGAGTTTACAGCGAGGAAACTGAAGGAGATGGACGATGGGTGCTGCACGCGAGCGCGAAAGGGAAGAAGGCCGACCGCACAGAAGAAAGCGAATGGGAGAGCCTGGATGACGTTCGGGCGCGGTGCAATGAAGTAGTAAATGTCAGCGATTTGTATGAAATGTATGAGGGGCGGGGACTGGAGTACGGCGAGGGTTTTCGACCGATCCGGGAGCTGTGGCGAGCAGAAGGAGAATCGCTCGCGGTGCTGACCTTGCCGGAGGGCCTGGACGCAGAAGGCTACCGGCTGCATCCGGTAATCCTCGATGGGAGTTTGCAGGCATTGGGAGCCATCTTCAGTGGAAAGGAAGCCGGCGGCGAGACATTCCTACCGGTGGGAATGAAGCGGCTACGAGTCTTTGCGAAACCGGGCGAGAAGGTCTGGGTTCACGCAATGATCCAGCAAGGCGAAGCGAAGACTCTCACCGCTGAATTGAGGATTTACTCGGAAGAAGGACAACCGGTTGGGCTTGCAGCCGGGCTCGAGTCGCGACGCGCGACGCGCGAAGCAGTACTCCAAAACGCTCAGGAGCCGATGGAGAACTGGCTCTATGAAGTTGACTGGCGTCCTGGGGAGATCCAGGCATCCACTGAGAAGGAGGAAGCCGGAAGCTGGCTGATACTCTCCGATGCGGGAGGATTGGGTGAAGGGCTGCGACGCGCGCTTTCAGCAAGAGGCGAAACTGTGACACTCCTCAGACCCGGTGTCGAGTTTAATGCGGCTACTGATGGCGAGATAACAATCAATGCAAATAGTTCCGCAGATTATCGACTAGTCATTCAGTCAATCAAGGAGAACACGACGAGGTTTCGTGGAGTCGTCAATCTCTGGAGTCTCGACCCGCAACGCAGTACGAAGGATATCTCGGCGGCCGAAGTCGAGAATTCAATCGAGCAGGGATGCAAAGGAACGCTCAACCTGGTGCAGGCTCTTGCCGGCGCAGGCCTCGCGCATTCACCGCGCCTCTGGACGATGACGCGTGGTACACAGCCGATAGCGGGGCCGCCCGGCGTCGATGGTGTGCTGCAGTCATCCCTGTGGGGGATGACACGAGTCGTCTCGATCGAAAATCCGCAGTTGACGTGCACGCTGATCGATCTTGACCAGATCGTGCAGGCGGATGAAGGAGCGGCACTCCTGGAGGAGCTGCTTTCAAGCGATCGCGAGGGAGAGATTGGTTATCGGAAAGGCCAACGCTATGTTGCTCGGCTGGTCCGTTACGGTCAGGCCCGTGGCGGTGCGAGCACGGAGAATCTGTTGACGATTCCGCAACAGGGGTCCTATGAGCTGGCAGCGCCCGATACCGGAGATCTCGATCTTCTGGCGGTGCGATCGATCAATCGTCGCCAGCCCGGTCGAAAGGAGATCGAGGTTGAAGTCAGGGCAATTAGTCTAAACTTCAAAGATGTTCTCAACGCGATGAAGCTCTATCCCGGAGACGCCGGCTCGCTGGGGAGCGAGTGCGCTGGCGTCGTCGTCGCCGTTGGTAAGGATGTCACCGATTTCGTTGTTGGCGATGAGGTCCTCGTCATGACCCCGGGGAGTTTTCGAAAGCATCTGACGGTCAACGCTGTGCTGGCCGTGAAGAAGCCGGCTGGTCTGAGTTTCGAAGCGGCGGCCACCGTGCCAGTCGTCTTTCTGACGGCCTATTACGGACTGCATCATCTCGCTCAACTAAAGGCTGGCGAGCGCGTCCTGATTCATGCCGCATCGGGCGGCGTGGGCATGGCTGCGATCCAGATAGCTCGGGCGGTCGGAGCAGAAATCCATGCAACTGCCAGCCCCGCAAAGTGGGCGACGTTGAGGGGACTCGGTATCACGCATCTCTACAACTCGCGAACGCTGGAGTTCGGGGATCAGATACTGGAAGCAACGGGAGGATCTGGTGTCGATATTGTGCTCAACAGCCTGAGTGGCGACGCGATTGAACAGAGCTTTAAGGCATTGAGCCCACAAGGGCGGTTTATCGAGATTGGGAAGCGCGGCGTCTGGAGCCCCGAAAAGGCCGCAGAGGTAAGGCCGGATGTCCGGTACTTCTCCGGCGACCTCGGTGACGGTGCAATGAAGTCGACAGAGGTCATGCGGCAACTACTTGTAGAGGTGGTCGACAAGTTCGGGCGAGGTGAGTTCCGCGAGTTGCCGATGACTATCTTTCCGATCGAACAGGCGAAAGACGCATTCCGACTGATGCAGCAGGCAAAGCATGTTGGGAAGATCGCGATGACGCTGCCCGCCGCCTCGATCGACCAACTGCAGTTCGACGGTGCGGCCTCGTATCTGGTGACCGGTGGTCTTGGCGGTTTGGGTCTGGTCGTTTCGAGATGGATGGTGGAGCGAGGCGCGAGGAATCTGATGCTGGTCAGCAGGCGAGGACTTCGCAGCGAGCAGGAGGCGGCGATCAAAGAGATCGTGGAGATGGGTGCTGTCGTACGTACCATCGCTGCGGACCTGGCGGGCGCGAAGGAAGTGGCGAGAGTGCTCTCTGAGATTGAGCGTGAGATGCCCCCTCTGAAGGGAATTGTTCATGCCGCCGGGATACTGGACGACGGTGTTGTCCAGAATCAGAGCTGGGAGCGCTTTGTTGGCGTCCTCAACGCCAAGGCGCTCAGTGGGTGGCATCTGCATGAACAGACTTTGGGAAGGGACCTCGATTTCTTCGTCGAGTTCTCGTCGGTGGCCTCGCTTCTGGGCAATGCCGGACAGTCGAATTATGCAGCCGCGAACGCCTTTCTTGATGGCCTCGCGCATCATCGCAGAGGTCTCGGGCTTCCTGCGCTGAGCATTAACTGGGGAGGGTGGTCGGAAGTGGGCATGGCGGCTCGCCAAATGGAAGGCTGGGTCTCAAACGAAATGATCGCGCCGAAACAGGGAACCCAGATTCTCGACCAGCTGATGAGTCAGACGGTGGCACAGGTCGGCGTCATTCCCTTCAACTGGGTCAGCTATCTTCAGCAATTCCCGATCGACGCCGAACCGGCGTTTCTGGCAGTGATTGCAAGTGAAGTGAGGCAGCAGCGTGAGGGGAACCTTCAGGGGTCGCTTCTAAAACAGCAACTGAAAGAGTCCGATCAGGCCAAACGACAGGAGATGCTCCTTGAGTATCTTCAGGATCTGGTGGCAAAGTTACTGAGACTTGACTCGTCGCAACGGCCGCAGCCATCGCAGGCATTGAGTGAGCTTGGACTCGACTCGCTGATGGGGATTCAGTTGAAGAACCGTCTCCGTGCCGAGTTGGGCGTCGACGTCCCAATCGAGGAGTTTATCGAGTCACCGAGCATCCGACAGCTGGCTGACCTTCTGCTCGAATTGCTGCTCGATGCGGAGGGTGAAGGGTTGGTGAGCTCAACCGCCGGGCATGACATCCTGCCTGCTGCGCGAAACGCTGTACTTCCGCTCTCGTTTGCGCAACAGCGATTGTGGTACCTCGAACAACTCGAGACCGAGTTCCCGTTCTACAATTTGTCATTCGGCTTTCAAATCAAAGGAAAACTTGATATCGCAGTTGCGGAACGGGCTCTCAATGAAATTATCCGGCGTCACGAGACCTTGCGGACAAGCTTTGAGGTGGTCGATGGGTTGCCGGTGCAGCGGATAGCCGATGAACTGAAAATTGAACTCGAGAAGTTCGATTTTCGCGGGTTCTCCGGGCTGGATCAGGAGGCGAAGATAAAGGCGCACTCCGCGGAGGCTGCGCTCTATCGGTTTGATCTTTCGCAGGCTCCACTACTGAGAGCGTCGATGTTGCGAACGAGTGATGATGAGTACCTGCTCGGGATCACGATGCACCATATCGTCACCGATGGTTGGTCGTTGGGTATCTTCACCAGCGAGTTTGCGGCGATATATGAGGCATTCGTCACGGGGGCGTCGTCTCCATTGCCCGAGCTGCAGATACAATATGCAGACTTTGCCGTGTGGCAGCGCGAATGGCTGCAGGGAGAAGTACTTGACCGGCAGCTGAAATACTGGCGAGAGAAGCTGGGGGGAAATCTTCCGATCATCGATTTGCCTACCGACCGGCCGCGTCCCGCAGTGCAGACTTTCAAAGGCAGCACTGAGTACTTCCATTGTTCGGAAGCTCTGCTCGACAAGCTCAACGGTCTGAGCCGCCAGGAGAATGCATCGCTCTACATTATCCTGTTGGCGGCATTCAAAGCGCTGATCTACAGATACACGGGCCAGAGCGACATCCTTATCGGCTCATTGATTGCCAATCGAACTCGAACCGAAGTTGAGCCATTGATCGGATTCTTTGCCAATATGCTCGCCCTGAGGAGCGATATCACGGGTAATCCTACCTTCCGCGAGCTGGTTGCGCGGGTCCGGGATGTCGCAACCGGGGCTTTTGCCCACCAGGACCTTCCGTTCGAGAAGCTGGTAGAAGAGCTTCAACCGGAACGCAACCTCAATCGCAATCCGCTGGTGCAGGTAGTTTTCGTCCTGCAGAAGAGTTCGTTCCTGCCGGCGATGGAGTTGCCGGGCGTCAGTCTGCGATCCGTCTGGAACGCCAATGATGGTGCGGTAAGGTTTGATCTTGAGGTTCACCTCTGGGAGTTCGATGGAGCGCTGAGCGGCTCGTTCATCTACAATGCGGACCTTTTCGATGGTGCGACGATCGCGCGAATGGCCGAGCATTTCGGGACGCTCCTTGAAGAGGTGGTTGCAGATCCAGAGCAGAGGATTGCAGAGCTTCAGTACCTGAGCGCGGCCGAGCGAGCGCAGTTGATCGGAATGTCAGTCGAAGCCAGCGGTGCACCGGAGAAACAATTGGTAACCGAGGGGCTCTCTGACGACGAAGTCAGCGCCCTTCTTAGTGAGCTGCTGGCAGACGAGAATGACCAATAAGGTAGGCAGTCCCACCAGCAAAGTCGATGACCTTACCCCTGAGCAACGTCGGGCCCTGCTCGAACAGTTGCTGCGGGAGAAGGCGAAACGCATGGAGGCGCTTCCGGCCCCATCAGCGCCACAACTGTTCGCTGAGCGGGTGTATCAGCAACCCGGATTGACAGCCATCGTCGGCGACGGAATTGAGATCACCTATCGCGAGCTGAATGACCGGGCGAACCGTCTGGCGAATTTTCTGCAACGACAAGACCTTGGCTCCGGATCTTTGATCGCTATTGGAGTCACAGGGTCGGTTGATCTGATCGTCGGCGTCCTCGGGATTCTGAAGGCGGGATATGCATGCCTCCCGATTGATCCGCGACACCCACGAGTCTGGACTGATCATGTTTTGAGCGCGGCTCGGCCCGACCTCCTG
>JBDTUW010000130.1:0-8617 GCA_040007555.1 Acidobacteriota bacterium
GTAATACATTCAGGGATCTGCGCATCCTTGCGCTCGATCTGGACGAGGTGGTTGTAATCAAGAGTCTGCGGTTGCTTCCACGAGACCCAGTGCCTTATCCGGTGAGGCTCGATGATTGCCAATGCGGCGAGCCATTGAAGGAGTATCTCGAGTTCGACAGGATTTTCACTGACCATCTGCCAGAGGCGCGCGGTTGCAAGCTCTTCGTCGTCCGTCGCATCGTCGTTGGTTAGATATGTTCGTTTGAAATCGTTGATCGCGGTTTGAAGGCGGTGGAATATTGCGACGGCAGCAAGGACCTTCTCGGCATCGAGCTTGCGGACTCGACGCTGAACAAAGAGCTTTTTGAACTCAAAAATCGCCGCCTGATCCCGCGCCTTTTGCATGAGAAGGTTGCGTTGATCCGCAACATCAAATAGAAGGGCGACAAACTCAGCAAGATAGGGCGCGGTGCCTACCAGCAGATTCGATTCATCTCTCTCGGAAAAGCCTCCTCCGAGCGCAGCGCGGTACCGGTCAAACTCGGTGGCGACCTTTTTATCGGCGGCAGCAAGGTAGGCGAGAAAGGCGCGATCGAGCGAGGCGAGCCGTTCAGGACTATAAAGATCGGCATACGTGTAATCGCCGATGCCAAGATGATCCAGAGCGGCTGTGCGGTCCTTTCGATCAGGTTGCGAGTCTATCAAACTTGTACGGCTCCATCGGGTCTGCACATCGATGGGAAATTATAACCTAGTCGCGGCGAATCGCGCCGGCGTGCAATTTGGCAAGTTCCGGGCTTGGGGGGCGTGCGCGTTGGCTTTGCGGGCAATATGGTCGCGCCAGTTGCCTGTACCAGCTGCTTGTGGAGGCTGCAGGAATCCTACTTCAGACCGCAGGTTGTTGCTGGGTCACGCAGTGGATCGCGCCGAGGCCCCAGACCAGGTCCGTGCAATCAATACCAACGACTTGACGGTCCGGAAACACCTCTGTAAGGGCAGTGAGGGCGCGCGCATCATTCGGGTGCCGGAAGGTTGGGACCAGCACGCAGCTATTCGCAATATAGAAATTCGCGTAGCTCGCGGGTAGACGCTGATCTTCAAACAAGACGGGGCCGGGCATCGGCAGTCTGACAATTCGAAAGGGTTGACCGCCCTGGTCCTTCATTAGCCTTAGCCGGTCGAGGTTGTCGAGCAGCGGTTTGTAATTCTGGTCCGAAGGGTCGTCCTCAACCGCGGTCACGACGGTGTTCGTCGAAACAAATCTCGTCAGGTCGTCGATATGTCCGTCGGTATCGTCGCCAACTATTCCATCGCCGAGCCACAAGATGTTTCTGACGCCGAGGTATTGCTGGAGGTGCCATTCAATCTCGCTTCGATCGAGCGTCGGGTTGCGGTTCAGATTCAGAAGGCACGACTCGGTAGTCAGCAGAGTTCCGGCTCCGTTGACTTCAAGTGAACCTCCCTCCATGACGATGCCGGGCAGAAAGAGCGGCTCTCCGCACTCCTCGGCGACGCGCTGTGGAACGACATCATCCAGATCGAACGGAGGGTACTTGTTGCCCCATGCGTTGTAGCCCCAGTCAATAATCGCTCGTTCGCGCCGTCCACAGTTTTCACGCAGAACATACATTGGGCCGTGATCGCGAGCCCAGGCGTCGTTTGTCGGGATGAAGTGGAAGCGGATAGCCTCGAGATTTACGCCACCAGCCTTAAGCAACCGGCGGACCTCAGTGGCTGCCTCCACGTCGCTGACATTGATTCGCACGAGTTCCGATTGCGCAAGGTTTCTCGCGATCTCGACAAAAACAGCAGGCACGGGTTCAAACGCACCCGGCCAGCTCTCCTGTTTATGGGGCCATGAAAGCCACGTTGCTTCGTGCCTCGCCCACTCCGCAGGCATTGCATAGCCAAGGGCCAGGGGCGTCTCGTCGGGTCTCAGGGGATTCTCAGTCATTGAATCTCTTGACGATGTCCTGGTAGGCATCGATTCGGCGGTCACGAAGAAACGGCCAGTGTGTGCGCTGGACATCCAGTTTGCCGAAATCGCACTCCGCCATGACGATTTCCTCGCGCTCGACCGCTCCCATTGCCAGCAGGCGGCCACCGGGGTCGCTGATAATGCTCTGGCCCCAGAACGTAATACCGTCGTCAGGGTCCCCTTCATGTCCGACGCGGTTTGCGGCGGCAACATAAACGCCATTGGCGATCGCGTGTGACCTCTGAATTGTCTCCCACGACGAATGTTGAGCGATTCCGTATTGTTCCCGCTCGGCTGGATGCCAGCCAATCGCGGTCGGGTAGAAGATGATCTGAGCGCCTGCCAGTGCTGTCAATCGCGCCGCTTCGGGAAACCACTGATCCCAGCAGACGAGCACGCCAATGCGGCCAAAGGTTGTGTCAAATGCACGAAACCCAAGATCTCCGGGTGTGAAGTAGAATTTCTCGTAGTATTTCGGGTCGTCCGGAATGTGCATCTTGCGATATTTACCAATAAGTTCGCCATTAGCATCGATGACGACCGCGGTATTGTGGTAAAGACCCGGCGCGCGTCGTTCGAACAGGGAGGCGACGATGACGATGCCGCGTGCGCGAGCAAGGCGCGTCAGCGCTGCGGTAGACGGTCCGGGAATGGGTTCTGCGAGGTTGAAATTTTCGTGGTCCTCAGTTTGGCAGAAGTACTGGGAAAGAAAGAGTTCCTGCGTCGAAACGATCTGCGCACCAGAGTTTGCGGCCTCCTCGATGCGGGTCAGCATCTTCTCGAGATTCGAACTCGCATCCCTGGTGCAACTCATTTGCACAAGTGCGACTAGAGCTTTGTCGGGTCCTTGGGTCATGCCGGGGATTATAACTAAAAGAGTGGTTGGTGGTCAGCAGTTGTCAGTTGCCATCTGTCAGTTGTGTCAGGTGTCAGTTGACAGTTGTCAGTTGTGAGCTGGCCACCGAGCACCGACAGCTGACAACCGGCAACTGGCAACTGCTTGTTGACCTTCTTGTAAAGCTCTCATACAATTCACTTTTTCCCTCTTGCAGTGACCCAGCCTGAGGAGGCATCCCTTTTAGTCCGAGGAGGACTTGAACATGGAAACCGGCGCGTTGAAGGAACGCACACCTACTGGAAGTCTCAGTGACACGCTGCTGATCAACCGCGAACTGAGCTGGATCGAGTTCAATAGCCGCGTTCTTGACGAAGCGCTCGATCCAACCCTGCCCCTGCTTGAGAGACTGAAGTTCCTCTCGATCTTCTCCACGAATCTCGACGAGTTCTTCATGGTTCGGGTTTCGGGTCTCCAGGAGCAGATGGATGCCAATCCGATGATGCTCTCGCCCGATGGCGTCACGCCTGCGACACAGCTGCGCTTGATTGCCGAACGCTTGCGACCGCTCCTCGAATTACAGATGCGTTGCCTCTTGCAACAGGTTCTGCCGGGCCTGACAAATCACAACGTTCGGATTCTCGCATACGGCGAACTGAGCAAGCCCCAGCGCGAAGAAGTGCGAACTTTCTTTACAGAGCGGGTGTTTCCGGTCCTGACGCCCCTTTCGGTCGACCCCAGTCATCCATTTCCATATATCTCAAACATCAGCCTGAATCTTGGAACACTGGTCATCCCGGAGGACCCTTCTGAAGACGACGAGTCAAGATTTGCCCGCGTTAAGCTGCCGCCAAATGTGCCGCGGCTGATTCCGGTTGGCGGTGGCGGATACACCTTCGTCATGCTTGAGGAAGTCATTGCGGCTCACATCGAGAGCCTGTTCCCGGGAATGCGCGTCCTCGAATGTCAGCCATTTCGTATCACGCGCGATGCTGACATCGAGATCGAAGAGGATGAGGCCGGGGATCTGCTCAAAACCGTCGAGCAACAATTGCGTCAGCGCCGCTTCGGCTTCGGCGTGCGTCTGGAGGTGGCCGCGGGAATGAGCCCGCATATGGTCAAGCAATTGCGCCACTCTCTGGAAATGGAAGAGCAGGATGTTTACACCATCGATGGGCCACTCAATATTCCGGACCTGATGACGCTCTACCGTCTGGACCTGCCGGAGTTGAAGGATCCTCCATTTAATCCGATTACTCCCGCCGTGCTGACAACAAAGGAGACGATCTTTGACGTCATCCGGCATCAGGATATACTCCTTCATCACCCGTACGAGTCCTTCGCGCCTGTGGTCGAGTTTCTCCGGACGGCGGCGCGCGATCCCAATGTGCTCGCCATCAAACAGACGCTCTATCGAGTGGGCACTGATTCCCCGATTGTTCAGGCGTTGATTGAAGCGGCAGAGCGCGGCAAGCAGGTCGCGGTCCTCGTCGAACTCAAGGCGCGATTTGACGAGGAGAACAACATCCTCTGGGCCCGCAGGCTTGAGCAGGCTGGTGTCCACGTCGTTTATGGAATTGTCGGGCTCAAGACTCATGCCAAGGCCGCCCTTGTGGTGCGCCAGGAAAAGAACACCCTGCGCCGCTACGTCCACCTCGGCACCGGTAACTACAACCCAGTAACCGCGCGCATTTATACCGATCTTGGATTCTTTACTGCTGATCCGGACTTTGGAGCGGATGTTTCCGATCTTTTCAATTTTCTGACGGGCTTCTCGCGCCAGTCGCGATACCGCAAGCTGCTGGTGGCGCCGGTCAGTCTGCGGAAGGGGTTTGTCGAGATGGTGCGCCGCGAGGTGGAGCATCATCGCGCGGGCCGACCTGCAGGGATCGTCGCGAAGTTCAATAGTCTGACCGATACCGAAACGATTGAGGAACTCTATTCCGCTTCGAGGGCTGGTGTTCCGATCGACCTTATCGTTCGCGGGATCTGCTGCCTGAAGCCAGGTCTGCCGGGTCGGAGCGAGACCATTCGAGTCGGAAGCATCGTCGGTCGTTTTCTCGAGCACACCCGTGTTTATCGCTTCGTCAATGGCGGCCAGGATCAAATCTTTTTGGGGAGCGCCGATATCATGAATCGGAATCTCGACCGGCGAGTAGAGATACTCTTTCCAATTGAGGACGAGCGGCTTAAGGAGCGAGTTCGCAGTGAAGTCCTCGAGACCGGCCTTGCAGATAACTGCAAGATGCGGTGGCTACAATCGGATGGGACTCATCTACGGCCCCGATTGGCCCATGAAAAGGCCTTTGATGCGCAGTCCACGTTGCTTTCATCAGCCTTGATCTGATGGGGAAGCGGCTGATTCACCTGCGCGTCACAGGTCGACCGCTCGCTTCTCTCGCGTTGAGGTATAGATCGCTTCGACAACCTCAAGCGCATCCCGGGCTTCCCGGCCAGATACAACAGGCGTCCGATTCTGTCCGACTGCTTCGATCATATCCGCGATCTGACGCCGATGTCCCTCCATTGAGATTCCGGCCGGATTGGAAGATCCATCCGTCATATGTTCCGTGCCGGGTCCCGCTACTTCGTCGCTGAGGGCGACTTTCCAAACGCTGATCTCGTCTCCATCCAGGATGACGGTGCCATGCTCCCCCGAAATCTCAAGTCGTCGTTTGAATCCAGGAGCGACAGACGTGGCTGCCTCGATTACTCCGAGTGCCCCATTACGAAATCGCAGGGAGGCGACAAGCGTATCTTCGCCCTCGAGATGGGGGTATCTCAATGCTCCCTTGAAGGCAAACACCGTCTCAACCGGTCCCATCATCCACCTCAGCAGGTCGACGGTGTGAATAGCCTGATTGATCAGCGCGCCACCACCATCCAGTTCGAGTGTGCCGTGCCATGACTCACTCCCATAGTACTCAGGTGCGCGGTACCATTTGACGTAGGCATCACCAAGCATTAGCCTGCCCAGCTGTCCGGCATCGATTGCGTGTTTCAGGCGTTGAACACCTGCCAGGAAACGCGACTGGAAGATGACTCCCAATTGCACTCCGTTCTGTTTGCAGGTAGCGATTAGTTCATCGGCTCGTTTGAGCGATATCTCGATGGGCTTTTCGACGAGGACATGCTTGCCGGCGCGGGCTGCAAGGGTGCCGAACTTCGAGTGAGTCCCGCTGGGTGTGCAGATGTTGATGATCGAGACATCCTCACGGGCAAGCATCTGACTGAAGTTGGTGTAGGGTTCTGCGCCGTACTTCCCGGCAAAAGCACGCGTGCGTTCTGGATCTCGGCCGCACACAGCGGCCAGGTGAGCGCCAGGAATCGCCGCGATCGCTTCCGCATGCACCTTACCAATCATTCCCGTTCCGCAGAGGCCCAATCCAACCATGCGCGATTCCTTCCGTGAGGTGATAACGTGAGAAAACAGGATAACGAAAAACGGCAGCTGTGCAACAACTGAATCTGCTTCCGGCGCGGGAAAGAGACCCAGGGAGCGCAATTGAGCGGAACCCGACTTAAGGTACTGATGCTACAATTTACCATCAATCCGCGCCCGACTTTGGGGATTAACTTACTCAGGGAGACGACATGAGTCGATTCAAGTGGCAAAAGGTGGAGACGGTTTACCGCGAAGAGCGGCCCTCGAGTCATGGGACTGAACTGCGCTGGCTCGTAAATCAGGAAACCATCCTGGATTCGCTCACCGGAAAGAGCATAACGCGCGCGTCAATTCGGCATCCTGGCATTTGCGTCATCATCCCCTTTCTCGACCCGGACCATATCGCTGTCATGCGCCAGTACCGATATAGCGTCGACCAGGAGCTTTGGGAGCTGCCTGCGGGTACTCTCAATGGGCGAGAGGAAAACGGTCGCATGGTACCTACTGAAACTCCAGAGGAATGCGCCCGGCGCGAGTTGCGCGAAGAAACGGGATTTGAGGCGCGACGGCTCGAGGTAGTGGCCGATTGCTATGCCATGCCTGGAAGCAACGACGAAGTTATCCACATCTTTGCCGCGTATGACCTGACTCAGCACGAGCAATCGCTCGATATTGGTGAAGTAATCATGGAGGTCCGAGCGTTCTCGATTGAAGATCTCTGCGCCATGATTGGGAGAGCGGAGATTCGTGACGCGAAGACGCTGGCGGGCTTGCTCCTGGCTCTCAGCCGGCGGCCGAATGGTGTGCGAATCTCGTAACCTCAAACGGTGCAAGATTCCTGCTCGTGCTCCCACTGACTATCAGATCACGGATGATTTCTGCTGTGATTGGTGCCAGCAGGATTCCATTGCGGTAGTGTCCGGTGGCGTAGAAAAGGCCGTTGATGGCGGGGTCTACTCCAAGCACGGGCAAACCGTCAGCCGTTGCCGGTCGCAATCCAGCCCAGGTCTCGGTGATCGCGAGCGATCTCGCCATTGGCATGATCTCGATCGCCCGCTCGAGAATTGTGGCGAGGCCTCCCGCAGTGACAACCTTCTCGTATCCGGCGTGCTCGGTGGTTGAGCCGGCAATGAGAAACCCACCAAGCCGTGGAATGAGGTATGCCCGCTTCGAATAGATGACGCAACGCGGCGCTGGATGCGGAGAGTTAAGCGCAATCATCTGTCCGCGGACCGGCTCGATGGCCATCGCCGACGTCGAGGCAGATCCCGCAAGCAGACTCGACCAGCTTCCGGCAGCGATGACAACATTTGCCGCCTCAACGACTCCAACCCGGGTCTGAACTCCCCGTATTTGTCCTTGCTCGCTGACGAGGGAGGTCGCTTCGGTGTGATCCATAATGGTCACGCCGGAGGCGCGGCAGGCAGCTTCGAGACCGACAACAAGTTGTCGATTGTTGACCTGATGATCGTCAGGGAATCTCAATGCCCAGCGTACGTCCTCCGAAACGAGCGGCTCCAGTTTGCGGACCGAGATGGAATCAAGCCGTTCAACGTTGAGATCGGCGCCTTGCTGCCAAGCGAAGCGCGTCTCAAGTTCCGCCTCATCTTCGTCGGTGAAGGCGAGAAAGACCGTTCCCTCAGTTCGGTACTCAATGTCGACGCCGGTTGCGTCAAAGAGTTCAGTGGTCAGCGAGGGGTAATGAGCCCGGCTGTCGACGGAGAGGTCGAAGAATGCGTCACGGCGATCAGCCTCGGCGAGGGGCGCAAGCATCCCCCCGGCGGCTCCTGACGCTTCGGCTCCCGGGTTGCCCCGTTCGATGATGGCGGTGCTTAGTCCCGCTTGCGCCAGGCGCCAGGCAATGGCGCAGCCAATCACTCCACCGCCGATAATCGCGGCATCGAAGGTCTTCTGCGAATCTGTTTTCACGATGGCCTGGGGGCTGGTCCGTGCGCTCAGGATGGCTGCGATGCGTCGGCAGCCGGCGGTTCGGATTTGGGGTAGGCGTCGCGCATGCGCTGTGCGTTCTTGAGGTGCTCCTCGGTCTTGCTGATCTCGTGCTCAACGAAGCAGGTGACGGTATCCTTGATCCAGGTCAGACTGTCCTTTTTGCACTTCGCGAGACTCTCAGCAGTCTCCGGGGGCAGGCTTGCCCAGAAGCTATCAGCGAGATACTCAAAAAAGTCGCCGGGATTATTGTCGCAATTTTCTGCCATGACCTACTCCTTGAAAAACGCTTCGACGGTCGAAGCGACAGACGTTCCGTCCGGACAAATAACACTCCGCCAGAACACTCCGCCAGAATCAAGCCTGGTCGATTTCAAACGTTGCCGAGCACGTATCAGTTTCCCAGATCCTTACCTTAAAGACCTTAACCCGATCATCATTGATGTCACGCGCGACCTCGTGGAGGAAGTATCCCGCCAGATGTTCGGCCG
>JBDTUW010000131.1:0-8596 GCA_040007555.1 Acidobacteriota bacterium
ACATCGCCGTCGCCGTCAAAGTCAAATGGCGCTGCCGCGCCTGCAAGCGCATGAACGATCTGGCGTTTTGCCTGCTCGTTGAGATCGCCGGCGTTGAAAGTCTTGCCGATTGGCGTGGGGCCAAACTCCCTGGGCTCAGTATCCGTGGGTTTTGTAAAGAGGCTCGATGTCCCGCCGCTGAAGGTCACATCGGGGACAGCCGCATCGACCAGCTCAGCCTCTGCCCCACTGGAGGACAGAGCTTCAGCATACCGACCTTGTTCCAGGTAACTTCTCCCGAGGGTTATGCCGTAGGGCTTGTCCCGCAGGTCCTGAAACTTCTTCATCATTGTCTGGCCTTCCGGAGCCGAGCCCGAACGAGCCAGCGCGATCGCCAGATTGTAAGTCGCGGTAACGCTGTAAGGCTCGCTCGAGAGAGCATTGCGCAGAGCGGTGATAGCTTCCGAGTATCGGCGCTGGACCGTCAGCATCTGGCCCAGGTTGATATTCGCTCCGGGATCGCGAGGATCGATCTTGAGCACTTGTTGGAACTCAGCGATCGCTTCAGGGATTCGATTGCGCGATCTGGCAATCAGTCCGGCCAGGTAGTGAACCTGTGGAGAGCTTGGCAGGAGGAGAGAGGCTGCTTTTATCTCGCGAGAAGCGCCTTCAAGGTCAGGAGCGTTATAGAGCGCGATGGCAAGGTTGACCCTCGCAAGCGCAAATGAAGGTTGGATCTTCAGAGCGCGCTGAAATTGTCCTGCACCTTCACGGTACTTGAATTGTTCGAGCAGAGCGACGCCGATGTTGTTCGCCCGATACGCCTGTTCTCGTGCCGCCTGAATGGAAGGGTTCTGCTGCGCCGCTGGTCGGGTGAGCCCGCCCGACATGGCCGCAAGCAAGAGAGTCGCACTAAAGAGAAGGAGAAAACGCATATTGTAGGGGCAGGGCTTGTCCCTGCCCGTGCTTCGGAACCGAAATGTTACGGGGCAACAGGCGGGGACAATCCCCGCCCCTACGCGCGAACCGCAATACCTGCGGACAATCCGTGCCCGCGCGACCGGGGCAACGGGCGGGGACAAGCCCCGCCCCTACGTTGACCGCCTCAAGAAAAACTCTTACTGTGATGCCGCTTCAATTCAAACAGAGATGCGGCCAGATGCGGCCAGATGCGGCCAGATGCGACCAGATTCGGGAGGATATCATGACGACCGAGCCATCCAGAACTGTTCTCAATCGACCTTGGATACGTTGGTTGATTCTTTTGATCATCACGGCCCTCGCCTTCAGTTCCGTATTCGTGCCGGCGTGGCTGATCCAACCGTTCAAGTCTCAGACTCAGAGAGGACTGGGCATCTCATTTGGCCTCCGCGCATGGTCACCTGTAATCACCCTGTTGGCGATTGCTATCGCGTCCTGGATCACATTCTCTCTGTGGAACCGCACTCATAGATGGTGGCGCAAAGCCGGCCTTCTGACATTTTTTCTGCCGCTTCTCCTTGCGGGATGGTTTGCGCGACAGAATCACTTCGAATGGATGTTCAAGCCGCTTCCCAACGCGAACTACGTCAATGCCCGTGATGCAAGCTTTGTTGCTGACTCCGAAATGGTCCTCGCCATTGAACTAAACGGTGATGCGGTCGCCTACCCCGTGCGCCAGATAGCCTACCACCACGTCGCGCAGGATGTGGTGGGCGGCGTTCCGGTAGTCGTTACCTATTGAACGCTATGTCACACCGGTCTGGTGTGGAAATCAATCGTTGCGAATCGAAGTCTGAAGTTCCACCTCGCGGGAATCAATAACCAGAACTTCATCATGAAGGACGAAGAGACTGGTTCCTGGTGGCAGCAGGTGACTGGCGAGGCGATCTTTGGTTCTCTCAAGGGCCAGAAGCTGGAGGGTATCCTCCACGACGAAATCTCTTTCGCTATCTGGAAGCAGGAACACCCAGACGGCCGAGTACTGCGCCCAAACGAGGACGTACCGTGGAAGCGATTCTCGGAAGACTGGGAAGCTAAGACAGGTAAATATCCGGTTCCCCTGCAATCTGGTGCGGATGCCAGCCTGAGCCCTCGAACCCAGATTGTCGGGCTAAAGGTTGGTGCGATTGCAAAAGCCTATCCGCTGTCGGTCATTCAGGAGCGAAATCCGATCCTGGACTTTGTCGGGGAGACGCCAGTGGCCATCGTGCTGGCTGACGATCAAAAGTCCGTGCGAGCATTCGAGAGAAGGATCGATGGGAAAGATCTGGAGTTTGTCGCCAAAGTCGGTTCTCCAGTCCTAAGACTCGTCGATTTGCAGTCGGGTAGCGAGTGGGATTTCGCGGGTAGAGCCATCAGCGGCCAGTATGCCGGACGAGCGCTAAAACGAGTCTATGCGCTTAACGACTATTGGTTTGATTGGAAAGCGTACAATCCTCAGACCAGGGTCTTTCGTTGAATGAAGAGGTTATGGCCTGAGAGTAGGAGCGGTGAGCCTTCCGGTGTATTGTCTTCCACGCAGAAAACGCGTGACAGTTCCAATCAGGAGAGGACATTCCATGACATGGATCAAGACGATTCCTTTTGATGAGGCAGACGAGAAATTGCGTCACGCGATCGAGGCTCAGCGAGCCTTGTACCCAATCGAGTATGCTTCGCCGGTGCATCCAGTAGGCGACGGCGAGACATCGGGCATTGTTGCCACCCATAGCTTGATTCCCGATGCGCTCTTCCACGCCTTCGCCACCTTCGGGGCATTGATGTCGCCGGACCTGCCCCTGGAGAGGCGGCAGCACGAGATGATCACAACAGTCGTATCAGTGACGAACCGGTGCCATTACTGAATTGAGTCTCACGCAGAGTTTCTGCGTCGCGTTACCCTCGATCCCGATCTGGTCCTTGCCCTGCAGGAGGACTACAAGACTGCTCCGATCTCGGAGCAGGAAAGGGTCATGCTCGATTACGTGGTCCAGCTGACAAAGGATGCAACACGAATCACCAAAGAGGACCACGAAAGACTACGAGGAGTGGGCTTTGATGATAAAGGGATTCTGCAGATCACGCTGATCGCTTCCTGGTTTAATTACATCAATCGCGTGGCTGATGCACTAGGTGTGGATCGGAGTTAAGAACGAACCTCTCAGGAGCCAATTCATTTGGCCCTTCTCCAATCGCCTTTTCGACCCGCCCTTGCCTTCAATATTCTGCCATTTGCCGCGCTGGCACCCTGGCCGGACCTGCCGCTCACCTGACAATGAGTCCTGACTGATGTAAGATTGGATGTTGTTTTCGATCGCCGATTTTTGCCCGCAATCACCATCCTGTTTGGAGAGGGTCTGAAGAGCCCCGGAGAGGTTCAAATGGTTCAAAGACAGGGAGACGCGGTTGATTCGTTGACGCCCCGCCCATTGACTGACCTGACCGAGGAGGAGCGTCTTTTTGCAGCAAGTGTTCGTGAATTCGCCGAAGCTGAGATCAAACCGTACGTCCGCGAGATGGACACTCAGGGGAAACTCAGGCCTGAAATCATCGCCAAGTGCTTCGAGCTTGGTCTGATGAGCATCGAACACCCGGATATTTATGGCGGATCCGGGGGCTCCTTTTTCATGGCCTGCCTGGCGATCGAAGAACTTGCGAGAGTCGACCCTTCAGTCAGTGTCTTTGTCGATGTCAACAACACGCTGGTGCTCAACGCTCTTTCGCGGTGGGGTACTGAAGATCAGAAGCTCGAATTCATGCGGCGTCTCGCGAAGGACACAGTCGGAGCTTACGCGCTCAGCGAAGCATCTTCCGGCTCCGACGCATTCGCCCTGCAAACCCGCGCGACCGATAACGGCGATCACTACCTCCTCAACGGACGCAAGCTATGGATCACCAATTCGATGGAGGCTGGCCTCTTCTTACTCTTTGCAACGGTGGACCCAAGCAAAGGCTACAAGGGAATCACCGCCTTCATGGTTGAGAAAGACTCTCCCGGTTTTTCTGTTGGTCACAAGGAAGACAAACTTGGAATACGCGCGTCTTCGACCTGTGAGCTGATTCTTGAGGATTGCCGCGTCCCAAAGGCGAATGTCATCGGTGAGGTCGGCAAGGGCTACAAAATCGCTATTGAAACCTTAAACGAAGGCCGGATCGGAATCGGCGCTCAGATGCTCGGTCTCGCTCGCGGGGCTTATGAATGCGCGCTCGCCTACACCAGGGAGCGTAAACAATTCGGGCAGGCGATTGCGGAGTTTCAGGGAGTGCAGTTTCAACTGGCCGAGATGGCAACCGAGATCGAGGCTGTGCGGCTTCTGGTCTACAACGCGGCACGGCTCAAGGATGCCGGGCAGCCCTACATAAAAGAGGCTGCGATGGCGAAACTCTTCTCGTCCCTGGCGGCCGAGCGGATCGCTTCAAGAGCGCTCGAGCTGTACGGCGGCTACGGCTACACCAAAGACTACCCTGTAGAGAAGTTCTACCGCGATGCGAAGATCGGACAGATCTACGAAGGCACTTCGAATATGCAACGGCAGACGATCGCGAAGTTGCTGCTGGCTGAGTAGGCGAGCTACGAGTATGAAGACCTTGCTATTAGCCATCGTTTTGGTGGGTCTATTGATCGGGGCAGTCGCGATCAAGCCACGGGCGACTGCTGCGTTGACCGTGGAGCGCGAAGTTGCGGTGACGTTTGACGACCTTCCGAGCCCGACATCGCATGATGTTCAGACACTTCGGGAGATGACCGAACGACTCCTGCGGACCTTGAAATCAAACCGCGTCCCGGTGATCGGCTTCGTTAATGAACGGAAGCTCTATCAGGACGAACATTCCCAGGAGCGGATCGCGATTCTTAAGCTTTGGATTGATGCCGGTTTTGATTTGGGCAATCACACTTATTCGCATTTGCGCCTTTACGACACGCCGCTTGAGAGGTTCAAAGAGGACGTGATTATGGGCGAGAGGGTGTCAGCGAAGCTCCTCGCGGCGAAGGGCGGAAAATTGCGCTACTTCCGGCATCCGACTCTCAGTACGGGGCGTGACCTGGCAACAAAACGCGCCTTTGAGCAGTTTCTCTCCGCGCGCGGATACAGCATCGCTCCGGTGACGATCGACAATTCAGAATGGATACTCGCCCGAGTGTATGCCGAGGCGAAGGCAAAGGGCGATACGGCTCTCATGAAGCGAGTTGCCGCCGCTTACACTCCTTACATGGAAGAGATGACGGCTTTTTACGAAAAGCTTTCGCAGGATACGCTCGGCTACGAGGTGAAGCAGATTTTGCTTGTGCACGCGAATGGCCTCAACGCGGATCACTTTGGCGAAGTCATCGAGATGTATCGCCGTCGTGGCTATCGTTTCGTGACGCTCGATGAGGCCCTCAAAGATCGGGCGTACAGCCTGAAGGATGAGTACGTCGGGCCCGTAGGCATCTCCTGGTTGCAGCGTTGGGCGATCACGAAGGGTGGCGAGATGCGTGCGGAGCCGAGTTTACCAGAGACAATGAAGGAGTTTGATAGTGCTTCATCGAGCGGCTCGGCTTTCAAGACGCGGACAGGAAAGAGCCAGTGAGTAGTCTCATGGATTTGTTTGCCGCGGGCGACGCACCCTCAGCCGATCATCTCGCCGGACTCAATGATGAGCAGCGCGAGGCGACGAAGACGACTGCCGGTCCAATGCTCATCCTTGCCGGCGCCGGAAGTGGTAAGACTCGCGTCATCACCCAGCGCATCGCGTATCTGATTGAATCCAGCGGAGTGCGACCCGAGAGCATCCTCGCAGTCACCTTTACCAACAAGGCCGCTGGTGAGATGAAGGAGCGGGTCAACCGGCTGCTCGCGGGGTATTACGCGCGTGGAAGTCGCAGTGGCGCACCGCTTATTTGCACATTTCATTCGCTCTGCGTGCGGATTCTGAGACGCGACATCCAACGGCTCGATCGCGGCTACACCCGGTCCTTTACGATCTATGACTCGGACGATCAACAGCGGCTGTTGAAGCAAGTGATCAAGGACATTGGTCTGGATGAGAAGCAGCTCCCGGTGCGACTGGCGAAGAGTGCAATCAGTTCGGCAAAGAATCGCGGCGAGAGCCCCGAGACATATGCATCAAGGTCAGAGTATGGCGATCCGCGACGCGAGCCGATCGCGCGCGCCTATACTCTCTACGAACAGCGTCTTGAAGCTTCGAACGCGCTCGATTTCGACGATCTCCTGATCAGGGCGCTCCAGCTGCTGAAACACTCCGCAGAAACGCGCCGGCACTATCACGAGAGGTTTCGGCACGTCATGGTCGACGAGTTCCAGGATACGAACGGAATTCAGTACAACCTGACACGGCTGATCGTCGAAGGCGATGGCGCGCTCAACCCCAGGGAACGCAAGGCCGACGATTTCTGGCGGGATCGGAGCTTTTGTGTCGTTGGCGATGAATCGCAATCGATATATGGATGGCGAGGCTCGGATTTCAAGATCATTCTCGGTTTCAAGGATGATTTTCCCGGGACCCGCGTCGTCAAGCTCGAAGAGAACTACCGTTCGACGCGACGCATTCTCGAAGCAGCGAATGGTGTCATTTCGAACAACAAGCAACGATTTGACAAGGCACTGCGAACAAAGGCCAGTGAGGGCGACAAGATCGGCTACGCTCAATTAATGGATGGGGATGCCGAGGCGCGCTGGATCACGCGCAAGATCGAGGACCATCTGGCGAAGGAGCCGGAAACGCGCGCAGCCGTGCTTTACCGGACCAACGCACAATCGCGGCTTTTTGAAGAGGCCTGCCGGCGTGCCGGTCTGCGCTACAACCTGGTTGGCGGTTTTAGTTTTTATGAACGTGCCGAAGTCAAAGACGTGATCGCGTACCTGAGGCTGGCGCTAAACCCGCACGACTCAATTGCGCTCTTGCGGGTAATCAACACGCCAGTCCGGGGCATTGGCAAATCCACTCTGGACGAGATCGGTCGGCGCGCAAAGGAGAGTAGCAGCACCCATTGGGATGCAATCGCGCTGGTGATTGAGGAGCAGCAGCTGCAACCGCGCGCGATCTCGGCGCTGAAGGCGTTTCAGGAGATCGTCCGCGGGTTGGGGAAGCGGACGCAGACCGAGGGAGAACCGATTTCCGAGATCGTCAAGGCAGCCGTCATCGACACCGGTTACGAGCGCTCGCTTAAAGAAGAGAATTCAGAGGAGGCGGAAGCGCGGCTGCTCAACCTTGAAGAGCTGGTCAACGCCGCCGCCGAATCTGAAGAGCAGGGTGAGACTCTGCGTGATTTTCTGGATCACGCCGCGCTCGTCGCCGATACGGACGACTACACTGGAGCGGCGCAGGTGACGCTCATGACGATGCACGCTGCGAAGGGGCTGGAGTTTCCGGTGGTCTTTATTGCGGGGCTGGAAGAGAGTGTCTTTCCGAATCCGCGGGTCAAGGATAGTGAGAGTGATCTCGAAGAGGAGCGAAGGCTGTGTTATGTCGCGATCACTCGGGCAGAGCGGAATCTATATCTGACTCACGCGGCGAGGCGACGTGTCTATGGAGAGGAGCATTCGGCCGAGCCATCGCGCTTTCTCAACGAGTTTCCCCGAACGCTGATCGACGACCTTTCGACCGTGAAGAGTTGGCATCATCACGGAGGGCCTGCTCCAGCGCCTGCAAAACAGCCATGGCAAGAGGCAAGGAGCAAACGCACCAGCAACTACCAGGGAAAGACTCATGACAACGTCGATAGCGTGAGGGATTTCTTTGCGCGAAGAGGCCAGACCGTCGATACCGGTGACTTCAAGAAAGCTCGAGGTGGTGAGCAAATGGAATCAAGTAGTGCTTCGGGCCTCAAGGCCGGGATGAAGGTACGTCACGCGACCTACGGACAGGGTCTGATCGTGAAATGCGAAGGCGAAGGTGACAATTCAAAGCTGACGATCAGCTTCCCCGGCTATGGAATGAAGAAGATGATCGAGAAATACGCGAAACTTGAGAAAGTGTGAGGAGAAAAGGGGCCAGGGATCAGGGGTCAGGTGTCAGGGATCACGCGTTCGTAGTACCACCTTCAGGCGGAATGTCGATGACCGAGACATTCGGCCAGGGCGCACTACAAACGCAGGATCCCTGACGCCTGATCCCTGACCCCTGACCCCTGACCATGTCAACTGCAATTCGAAAAATAGGTTTTGTAAGTCTGGGCTGCCCAAAGAATCTCGTCGATAGCGAAGTGATGATGGGGCAATTGGCTAAGCACGGTTATCAATTGACAACCGACCGCCAGGAGGCGGATGTCATCGTCGTCAATACGTGCGGCTTCATTGAACCAGCTAAAGAAGAATCCATCAATACGATCCTCGAGATGGCTGAGCTGAAGGAGACCGGCAACTGTCAAAGACTGGTCGTGGCCGGTTGCCTTGTCGAACGCTACCGCGGCGATCTGCTCAACCAGCTTCCGGAGATCGACGCTGTCCTGGGAACCAGCGAGATCGACAAGATCATCGCTGCCGTCGATCCTGCAGCCGCGGCCGCCCAGGATGCCGCCTTTGTCAGCTCAAACGCCTGGATGACTCGAGGTCTGCCAACGTACCTCTACGATGAAGACACGCCGCGGATTCTCGCGACACCGAAGCACTATGCGTACCTCAAGATCGGTGAGGGTTGCGATCATACCTGCGCG
>JBDTUW010000132.1:0-8582 GCA_040007555.1 Acidobacteriota bacterium
CGAGCAAATCCTGGGGAAGGTCCCGAATAAAACCGACCGTGTCATTAATGATGATTTCCTGATCCTGCGGCAGGCGGAGCCGTCTGCTGGTCGGGTCCAGCGTGGCGAACATGCGCTTTTCGGCGACCACCTGGCTCGCTGTCAAGGCATTAAGCAAGGTGCTCTTACCAGCATTCGTATACCCGACGATGGAAACCACGGGCAGGTCGCGGCGTTGACGCTGAGCCCGACGTTGCTGACGGCTTGCGCGGACGTGTTCCAGTTGATCCTCGAGATGCGAGATGCGGTCGCGCACTCGTCGGCGATCAACCTCAAGCTTGGTCTCACCCGGTCCGCGCCCTCCAATTCCGCCCATCAACCGGGATAGCTCGGTTCCTGATCCACTCAGCCGAGGCAGCAGGTACTTGAGTTGAGCCAACTCCACCTGAATGCGGCCCTCACTGGTTTGAGCTCGCTGGGCGAAGATGTCGAGAATCAACTGCGAGCGGTCGACAATTTTGAGATCGGTTGCCGCATTAATCGCACGCACCTGCGACGGTGAAAGCTCGCGGTCAAAGACGATCATGTCAGCGCCAAGCTGGAGGGACCGAATGATAATATCGTCCAGCTTTCCCTTGCCCACCAGGGTCTTTGGATCCAGATTGGACCGCCGCTGGATCATCTCGTCGATGACGACGAGGCCTCCTGAAATCGCCAGCTCGCGCAGTTCATCGAGTGATTCGCGCGCCTCAGTCAGAGTTGCGGTGGTGACACTGACGAGGATCGCACGATCGCGGTGATCCGAGGCTTTGCGCGCCCCCCGGTTGCGAGCCATCTCGCTTTCGAGTGAGTCGATCAGTTCGAGAAAATCCACATTAAGCTGACTCGCTGGCGCTGGCTCAATAAAACGGTAGGCGGATACGGCGCGAGCAGCCGCTTCATCCTCACCCTGAGCGGCAGGCAGCAGATGCGCTGCGCGGACCAGTCCCGGCATTCCCGTCTGAGGCTCGACATTGATTACCGCCATAAGGTCGAGTCGAAGCAGCGCCAGATCGGCAAGATCGTCCTGAGTAAGGTCTTCCCCGCGGAGATGGGTGTGCAGGCAGCGCAATCCACTGAATCGCTGTTCGGCGAGCCGGTTTCTCGCTTGCGCTGGAATAATGATCCGCGTCGCGTCGCCGACGATGACGTGTTCCACATAACCGCGCCGATCGACGAGGACGCCGACCTGACGACCGATCTCCGAAGATATTTCGCTTAGCTGGCGCGCAAATTCGGGAGTGATGATTTCCCGCGGAGGGATGCGGCGTTGGTAAATCTTCTCCAGACGTCTTATCTGATTGGGCTTTAACCCGTGTGTCTTGCCTTCGATCTGTGGAATGGCTAAACTCCCTTCGTCAATACGTCACAGATTGGACGGGGAGAGTATCACCCCGACGCATTTTCCTCTGGGACGCTTGACGATGATGCCGCAAACGCTTCAAGGAGCGCAACCCGATGAGGATCTCAGTTAAGGTATTGATCCTGGCCATTGTCTCCGGTTGCACCGCATCGACTTTCCTTTTTGCACAACACCAGCACGATCCCGGGGCTGCAGCTAAGTCAACCGCACCCTTCCCCGGTCTGGGTAACCACCATCACCCTGTCTCAACCAGCAACGAAGAAGCGCAGCGTTATTTCGATCAGGGTCTGAGACTAGTCTACGCGTTCAATCACGAGGAGGCGGCGAAGGCCTTCAAACGCGCCAGCGAGCTGGACCCGACATTGGCGATGGCGTTCTGGGGAATCGCGCTCTCTGTTGGTCCGAACTACAACGAACCCGCGATCGATCCCGAGAGAATGAAGGCTGCGGTCGAGTCCCTGCAAAAGGCGAAGACTCTCTTCGCGCGTACCACCGACCGAGAGCAAGGCTATGTTGACGCTCTCAGCAAGAGGTTCTCGCTTGATCCGGCGGCTGATCTGAAGGTGCTCTATCGATCGTACAAGGATGCGATGGGGGAGGTCTGCCGGAGGTTCCCCGACGATCTCGATGCGGCGACCCTATATGCTGATAGCCTCATGAACCTCAATCCGTGGCAACTGTGGGATCGAAACGGGAAACCGGCTGAAGGGACTGAGGAGATCGTGAACCTGCTCGAGACGGTTCTCGCTCGCGATCCCGATCATGTTGGCGCCAATCACTTATATATTCATGCCGTGGAAGCCTCGCAGCATCCGGAACGGGCGCTGATCAGCGCGAAGCGTCTGGAATCGGCCGCACCAGCTGCAGGGCACCTCGTTCACATGCCGGGACATATATACCTGCGAACTGGCGACTTTGAAGCTGCGGCAAAATCAAATGAAGCGGCGGCTGAGGCAGACAGAGCGTACATTCGCAGAACCGGTGCCGGTGGTATGTACGCGGCGATGTATTACAGCCATAACCTCCACTTTCTCGTTGAATCATATGGTCGGATGGGGATGCATCGAGAGGCGCTGAAGTCTGCCGAACAGCTCGCTGCCAACGCGCAATCGCACGTCAAGGCGATGCCGATGGTCGAGGGATTCCTCCCCTCGACCATATTTGTTGGGCTGCGCTTCGCGAAGTGGGAAGATGTTCTCAAGGTTCCGGAGCCGGAGAAGGACTTTCAACTGACTGGCGCGGTCTGGCGCTTTGCGAGAGGGGTTTCCTTTGCCATGACGGGCCGCGTCAGGGAAGCCGAAGCCGAACAAAAGCGCTTTCTTGAGCAGGCGAAAAACCTCCCCGGAGAGACCCCGTTTGGGCTCAATTCAGCTGCGAGCGTGCTAAAGGTAGCGGAACACGTGCTTGACGCGCGGATCGCGTGGGCAAAGGGTGACCGTGCGGCGGGGATCGCGTCCTGGCGAAATGCAGTGGATAGTCAGGACACGCTCAACTACGATGAACCTCCCGGCAGGTACTATTCGGTCCGCGAGTCGCTTGGAAGCGCGCTCCTGATCTCAGGCGATGCGACTGGCGCCGAGGTGGTCTTTCGCGAAGACCTGAAGCGGAATCCGCGCAATGGGCGATCGCTCTTTGGACTCCTTGCGAGCCTGAGGAAACAAGGGAAGAGCGAGGCCGCAAAACTGGTAGAACGCGAGTTCGAGAGAGCATGGAAGTCGGCCGACGCGAAACTAAAGCTTGAAGACCTTTAACTTCGAGGTGGAAATGACGGCAAAAAGGAACCGAATGAAGGGAGCCCCTGGGATTGTCAGTGCTTTTCTTCTGGCGGTCATCGGTTTGGGTTTATGGCTACCTTCGGTGTTTCCGCAGGCCCAGCAGGGCGCCTTCATCAAGGATGAGGTCTATTTCTCAGTAGCTCGCCGGATCAATGAAAGAACGGAATCACCGGTCTCCGCAATTGTTGCCGCGCTGGGGGATGTGATCGAGGTGGTGACGGTGACGCCGGGTCCTGAAGGCAAGGTGACGGCTGTCGTTAAGGAAGTTACGGCATCGAATGCTCGCGCAACCAACAAATCGATTCGGCTGACATTCATCCCGTCCGGAGTGAAGGACAAATGGAAGTGGGAGTCCTTCGAGGACAACCGAAAGCTCTATGAAACAGAGAAGCTCTTCCCCTATGCCAAAGAGCGGCTCGACAAGGCTCGTCAGCTGACGGAACAGCGATGGGAAGGGCTGCTGAAGGCCATCAACACGGAAGGTGAGGCAGCCGCCAAAGTACTCGAAACGGCCAAGGCGATTCTCAAGAGCGAGCCAGCAGCAATGCCGCTGATCATGAAATTGAAGGTTGCTTTTGCTGAAGCTGTAAAGGGCCCTGATACGGCAGGTCTGGGCACAGCTCACCGAGAACTGGAAGCGGCCATGGAGCCGATCCTCACTCTGGCTGACGACAACCCGGACCTCAAGGCAAACGATGCCTATTTACGCCTCCTTGAGGAGATGAAGGCTGCGCAGAACGCCGCGAAGGCCGCGCGCAAGGGCTATCTCGATTCGGTGGACGTCTATAATGACGATATTTGCAGGCTGCCATTTGCCCTCGTTGCCTATGGGCTGGAATACACGAAACTGGAGCCAAAGCTTCCGCAGGAGTAGTCGGCTACCCGCCGAAGCCAACCAAACGGCAGAAAGTGCACGGGCGCAACTTTTGGGCAGAATGTTTCGTATCAATCAACGAAGTACTTGAGGAGGAGTAAATGAACCAAAATCCGTTGGATCCGAATCGTGAGGGCGAGGGGCAGGTGCCGACGACGACAACACCGGGCCGTCGAGTGAATGATACTGTCGAGGATGTCACGTCGTCCTTCCGCGATTTCGTCAATAAGGTCCCCGAGACTATCAACAAGGCCGTCGAACGGGCGTTGAATGTGCGGGATTCCACCGTTCTCCTGCGTTTGAGTGAGCCGGTGTCAGAATCTGTAGATACGCTAGTGACTGCGGGTGTCTTCAAGAATCGAGCCGAAGCAGCGGCCTTCCTGGTTGAGGAGGGGATTAAAGCCCAGTCACCGCTTTTTGACCGAATTGCATCGAAACTGGGAGAAATTCAACGGCTGCGAGACGAGCTGCGAAACAGCGTCAGCCCGGCATTGAAATAGGGTCAGGACCACAAGACTACTTGCTCTGGCACAACGAACGACCGTCGCAAAGGCACAGCGAGAGGGACCGCTCGTTGTGCCTTTGCCGTTTCCTACCGTCTTTCGCGCCATTTCCCGCCATTTCCCTCAAGACGACTGATTGACAACACCGATCAGGCTTCAATAGACTGGACACCTAATGGTTCAAGTTGCTGAGTTGGGTCAATTTAGATGCTGAAGCTACGAAACACGCTCTCGGGACAGGTAGAAGAATTTCTCCCGCTCAATCCACCCAGTGTCGGAATGTATGTCTGCGGCCCGACGGTCTACGACTACGCCCACATCGGAAACTTCCGGACGTTCCTTTTTGCCGACCTCTTGCGGCGTTATCTTCGCTACAAGGGCTATCGCGTACATCACGTCATGAACGTCACGGACATCGAGGACAAGATCATCGCTCGAGCGGCTGCGGAGGGTAGCGGTCTGCGAGACTACACGGACCGGTTTGTGGAATTCTTTCTTGAAGACTTCGCGGCTCTCGGCGCCGAACAACCCGAAGAGATTCTGCGTGCAACTGATCACATCGATGAGATGGTTGAACTGATCCAGGCCCTCGACCGGCGTGGGCACACCTACCAGAGCGGCGGATCAACCTACTTTCGTATCTCGACCTTTCCGGCGTATGGGAAGCTCTCAAAGATCAAGCTTGATGGGAACCTCGCTGGCGGGAGCGAGCGCATCGATGCGGATGAGTACTCGAAGGAGGATGCCCGGGATTTTGTGCTTTGGAAAGCATCGAAAGACGGCGAACCTTCGTGGTCAACGCAGTTGGGAAATGGTCGTCCGGGCTGGCACATTGAATGCTCGGCGATGTCGATGAAAGCGCTGGGAAAGACGTTCGACATACACGTCGGTGGAGCCGATCTTGTATTTCCACATCACGAAAACGAGATTGCCCAGTCGGAAGGGGCAACGGGAGAACCGTTTGTCCGTTATTGGATACACGCCGAGTTCCTCATGGTTGAAGGCGAGAAGATGTCGAAGTCGAAAGGAAACTACTACACCTTTCGCGACCTGGTAGGGCTTGGACATACTGCTCGAGCGATCCGGTATCAGCTCCTCTCGGCTCCACATCACAGGCAGTTCAACTTTACGATGGAGGGGTTGCGTGGTGCCGAGGGTACCGTTGCGAGGCTCCTCGACTTCAGACAGAGGCTTAGCGAGGTGGAGGCTGAAGCAGGAGATACGGCGGACCTGCAATCCCTGGCCGTTCGCGCGGAGGAGGCCTTCGCTTCCGCCATGGACGATGATCTCAATACTGCGGAGGCGCTTGCTGCCATTCACACTTTCGTGCGCGAGACGAGGGCGGCACTCGACCGAGGAGCCATCAGAGATGGCGATAAGAATATGCTTCTCGCGCTCGTCGACCGCTTCGATGCGGTGTTCGGCGTCTTTGGCGAAGTCAAACAAGAATTGCTTGACTCGGAAATTCAGGCGCTTATCGACGAACGCCAGGCATCGCGAGCGCGTCGGAACTTCGCTCGCGCCGACGAAATCCGTCAACAACTTTCGTCGCTCGGCATTGTGCTGGAAGATACCAAGGAAGGAGTTCGTTGGCGCCGCCCCGCGGAAGCGCTACGCTCCCCATGACAAGGCGATGTAACGCAGCGATCCGGATCATGGAGCTTGTCAAGCTACCGATCAACCACCAGCTCCCCCTTCTTTCCCGCAAGAATCTCTTTGCGGACTAGTCAATTCCTGCCTCAATCCGCCCTGCCACTGGAATGCGAGCTCTGATGTATCGGAGTTCCTACCATGGCCCTGTAACTAACATGGTCAACAGGAGTTGAAAGAACATGTCCAGCAAGAGCCCTCTTGAGTCTGCGAAGCTTCCACAGATCGTGACTCCCATACCGGGCCCGAAGGCCCAGGCGATAGTCGATCGGGACCACCAGTTTGTCTCGCCATCCTACACCCGCACGTATCCGCTCGCGGTCCAACGCGGGCGAGGCGCGATGATCGAAGACGTCGATGGCAATGTGTTTCTGGATTTCAACGCCGGTGTTGCTGTCTGCATCACTGGCCATGCTCATCCCAGAGTCGTCGAAGCGATCAAACGGCAAGCAGAAGATTTCATCCACATTTCCGGGACGGATTACTATTATGCTCATCTGCCGGCATTGGCCGAACGGCTCAGTCGACTGGTGCCGGGCGATTTTCCAAAACGATCGCACTTCGGCAATTCGGGAGCGGAGGCAGTTGAGGGAGCGGTGAAGCTGGCGCTCTATTCGACGCGCAGAACAAAGCTCATCGCGTTTTTCGGCGCCTTTCACGGTCGCACGCTGGGAGCCCTTTCGCTGACTGCCAGCAAAGCGCGACAGCGGGCTGGGTTTGGCTCTCAGGCGCTCGATGTGACTCACGTCCCTTACGCGAACTGCTATCGGTGTCCCTACAATCTGACGACCGCAACTTGCGGTGCCGAGACCGAAAAAGGTCCTCATTGTGCCCGTGTTATCGAGGATTTGATTTTCAAAACAACGGTTCCGGCAGAGGAGTGCGCGGCGATCGTCGTTGAGCCGATTCAAGGTGAAGGCGGGTACATCGTTCCTCCCGCATCGTTCCTCCGAACCATTCGCCAGATCGCGGATCGCTACGGAATTCTTGTGATCGCGGATGAAGTGCAGTCGGGGATGGGGCGCACCGGTCGCATGTTTGCTTCAGAGCACTTTGATTTTGTTCCCGACATCATGTCTCTGGCGAAGGGGATTGGATCTGGATTACCCCTCGGCGCAACCGTCGCGCGAGCGGACTTGATGACGTGGCCCGCGGGAGCGCACGCTTCCACTTTTGGTGGTAATCCCGTCGCGATTGCTGCATCCCTGGTGACGATTGATTTGCTCGAGGAAGGATTAATCGCCAATGCGGCAAGGATGGGTGACTATCTCCTGAAGGGCCTTCGCGAGCTGCAAACGAAGCACGAGACGATTGGGGACGTGCGCGGAAAGGGCCTCATGATCGGGATCGAACTGGTCAGGGATCGAGTGACGAAGGAACCGGCGGCCACGGAACGGGATCAGGTGGAGATCGAGTGCTTTAAGCGCGGCCTGATCATTCAGGGCTGCGGTGTGAGTACGATTCGCCTCTCCCCACCCTTGTTGATCGACGAAGTCCAGTGCGACTTCGCGATCGAGACCCTTGATGAGGCCCTTCTCGCCGTTCTCAATAGGTGACTCGAGGCATTGATGGCCGAAAATTAGAACTCCCGGAGCGGTCTGGGAATTCCACTTTTCGCCCGTGGGGCGGGAACCGCCATCCTTACCAGTGGTATTAGACACAGAACCAGACTGGACGCATCCCGGGGGGGGGCTGATGGTAGGCTTTCAGAGGAGGGGAATTCTGATTGACGCCGGCCATACTGGAGGTTTTTCCAGACCACCTCACTGGTCCTCACCACTTCTTGCCGTTACCACGTGAACGGCTCGAATGAAAGAACGCCACGCGAAGGTGCCAAGGACTCAATTCCGCGCCTTCGCGGCTTCCGTGGCACTCCCTTGTTCGTCAAATCCGGTAACGCACTTTCTTCTTCGATACCGCGTTCTCTAGATCAATGTTTTGCAGTCGAAGGCTGACATCCGCATTGAATCCCAGCCCGTCACTGTCGCCGCGCCGCAGTCGCGGGTAACCCGCCGCCGCAATCATCGCGGCGTTGTCGGTAGTAAACACGGGGGAGGGAATTGCGGTTGGGACCCGCAGCTCCTCTGCGAGGGAGGTGATTGCCGCTCGAAGCTCGGTGTTGCAGGCCACGCCGCCAGCCAGCAGGATCGTCTGTGGTTGATAAATCTCAGCAGCCCTCCTGACACCGCGCACCAACGCGCGAACTACCGCGTTCTGAAAGCTCGCACACAGATCAAGTATTTGCTGAGATGGATTGTCTGCGTCAACCACCTTCGGCACCGCGAAATCCTTCACATATCGAAGCACCGACGTCTTTAAACCACTAAATGAAAAGTCGAGGCGGTGAGCCTCGTCATTGATCTGAGCCAGCGGGAAGATGATCGCCCGTTTGTCTCCAC
>JBDTUW010000133.1:0-8561 GCA_040007555.1 Acidobacteriota bacterium
TAGAGTTGTCCAGCAGGATCGTTGCCCAATCCCGTATTGGTTTGTTTGTTCATCGGCCATTTCTGAAAGAACTCGAACAATTTATTGTGACCGACATCGGCAGCCACATCCTGGACACGGCGCGTTTTCTGTTCGGCGAATCGAGCACGCTCTATTGCCAGACGCGTCGCATTCACCGCGACATCCGGGGCGAAGACGTCGCCACGGTCATGATGACGATGAATGGCGTCACGGTGACCTGCGAAATGAGGTATGCCAGCCGCACCGAGCACGGACGATTCCCCGAAACGTATATTTATGTCGAAGGGGAAAACGGCTTGCTCGAAAGCGGCCCGGATTACTGGATTCGCGTGACCACCGAATCCGGTACCTGCGCCCGCCGCTACCCGCCACCCCGCTACGCCGGGGCTGACCCGGCGTATGAGCTGGTGCAGGCCGGCATCGTTCTCTGCAACGCGGATTTGCTGGCTGCGCTGCGGGGTGAAAGGACGGCGGAAACGACGGGCGAAGATAATCTTAAGACTGTTCAGTTAGTCTTTTCTAGCTATGAATCGGCGCGCGGCGGCCACGTCATTCATTTGTCTCAGGACGGAGGCGCTCTCTGCTGAAACGCACTGCTTATCTGTTTGCGTCTTTCCTGCTTCTAGCAGTCGTCGTTTACGCTCAGAACTGGCCGCGGTTTCGCGGGCCGAACGGCCAGGGACATTCCGCCGAAACCGGACTTCCACTCAAGTGGAGCGCCGCTTGTCTGGGGGGACCACCTCTTTGTCACGACCGCCTCTGAATCCGGAACCAGTTGCCGCGTCATCGCCCTTAAGCGCAAGACAGGCGCAATCCACTGGAACAAGGAAGTCTTCAGGCAGGCGACCGGCCACAAGGAAGGCCGGAACAGCTATGCCACGCCCACACCTGCCACGAACGGCAAGCTTGTCTATGCCTGTTTTAGAGATGGCAGTTTCGTGGCGCTCAATTTTCATCGCCGCATTGTCTGGACAAACCGTGAGTATTCTTTCTACGGCCAGCACGGCCTGGGCACGGCGCTCCTGCTGCACGACGGGTTGCTCATTATGGCGCGTGACGGCAGCAGCGATGGCGAAGACAAGAAAGTCGGCTGGCAAATTCCCTCTGACAAATCCTGCATCCTTACACTCGACGCGAAGACGGGGAAGGAACGCTCGAAGGCCAAGCGAGGGCTTTCCCGCATCTCACGCGGCACTCCTACGATCTGGGTGACGCCGAACGGGCGCGCACAGATTGTCAGCGAAGCCGTCGACGTGCTGCAGGGTTTCGATCCGAAGACCGGCGAGCGGCTGTGGACCAGCGAAGTGATTGGCGAAGGCAAGGTGCCGTCAGTTGTGCTCGGCGATCGGCTGGCCTACACGTCAGGTGGTTGGGACGGCAAGGAGAGCATCAAGGCTTTCCGCCTCGGCGGTTCGGGCGACCTCAAGGAGCCGAACCTGGTCTGGGAACAGCGCAAAGGGATGCCATTCAGCTTATCGCGCATCGCTTGCCTGATCTGTGCAACCCTTGTCCCTTACTAATGGACGCGATCAATCTCGTCCATCACTCGGTAAATCAGCAACGGACAAGCCGTGAAAGGGGGAGTTGATCGGCTTGACGGCCGTGAAGAGAGGATCAAAGTCCTTGTCAGGCAATCCGTGCGGATGTTCGCTCGCGGGCTGGAGCGTCCTGGCCTTTCATTTCCTCTCAGGAATACTAAGTTTAGCGCACCTGCTCTTTCAGTTCCGCGAAACGCCGTCGCAGCTTTTCCAGTTCTTTGGCGTGCGCCCGATCATTTGCCAGATTGCGCGTTTCATACGCGTCACGTTTCAAATCGAATAACTCTTCGTATTTGAAATCCGGCCAGTAGATGTACTTCACCTCCCGTTGCACCAACGCTTCGGATGAAGGAATGAAAGCGGTGTCGCGAATTGTGGGGTGTTCGTAAACAAACTCCTGCCGCCACGCGGGCTTTTTCGCGGCCAGATAGAGCGGCGCAAAGTCGCGTCCCTGCATTCGCACTGGGGCGGCAATCCCTGCTGCTGCCAGGATCATCGGCGCTAAATCCACATTCAGCACAAAGTCGTCGTTGGTCGTGTTCTGTTTGCGTTTGGTCATGCGCGGATCGCGCACGATGAGCGGGACACGGATGGACTCCTCGTAGGGATACCATTTGTCGGCCAATCCGTGTTCGCCGTGAAAGTAGCCATTGTCCGTCGTGAAAATGACGAGCGTGTTGTCATCCAACCCTTGCGCGCTCAGCTCCGCCAGCACACGCCCAGCCGTGGCATCCACTTCGGTCGCCAGGCGGTAATAAGCCTTCATGTACTGCTGATATTTTTCCGGCGTATCGAAGCGCCAGTGCCAGCGATTGCGGCCTTCGTTTTTTTCGTTCGCAATGAATGGCGGCAAGCGTTTGAAATATTCATCGCCAGCGGTTTTCGGTATGGGCACGCTGACGTCTTGATACAGCGATTCGCTCTGCGGCTGATACAGGTACTGTTTTGGATTGTCGTCCTCGGCATGCGTGGCGAAGAACGCCAGCGTCAGGCAGAAAGGCTTGTCCCGTGGACGCGCGCGTAAAAATTCAAGCGCGTCATTTTCGTTTTTCTGCGTGACGTGAATCGTCGAGCCGTCCGGCTGTTTCTCGTAATGCGTCCCCGAATACGAACGGCCAAAATCATATTTGTCCGCCGGAAACTTACCATTGTGCCACTTGCCAACGTGCCCGACCCAATAGCCATTGGCGCGCAGCAAGCCGGGATAGGTTTCACTCCACGGGGTCTTGAACATCTCGAACGCCGGATTGCCGTGGCGCGCCATCCATTGCCCCGTCAACAGGCTCGCACGGCTGACGCCGCAGATGGACGTCGTCACGTGATTGCGCGTGAAGCGCACGCCCTGGTGGGCCAGCCGATCCAGATTCGGCGTTTTGACGATCGGGTTTCCCGCGATGCCCAAGGTGTCGTACCGCCAGTCATCAGCATACAGAATCAGGATGTTCGGTTTTGCCGACTGCGCAATAGCCTGTGAATTGAGGCTAAACGCGCCAATCAGGACAAGCCCAAATGCCAACGCAAGCACAGATGTTCTTTTCATAAGTTATCGTTTGTTGCTTGCTGGCGGTGTGAATGCGGCAGGGCGCGGATTTTCAACCGTCAGGAGCTGCGCATCGCCATATTGCCGTTGCTGCTGCATCAGTCTGGCGGTCATTGCCGCAACTTGTTTGGCCTGCGCCGGGGCGGCGCCCAGGTCATGCAATTCAGCAGGGTCATTTCGTAGATCGAAAAGCTGCGTCTTGTTGATTTGAGGATAGACAATCAGTTTCCAGCGGTCGTCGCGGATGGCGCGCTGCACATCGCGATAGGCGGTAAAGATAGTATCGCGTCGACTTTTCTGTTTGCCGGAAAGGACAGGTGCAAGACTCAAACCTTCGACTGCGGCAGGCGTTTTCAATCCGGCCAGATCACAAAGGGTGGGGAAGAGATCGAGCAAATAAGCGAACGCGTCCGAGCGTTTATTCTTTGGCACGCCCGGTCCGGCAATAAGGAGCGGCGTGGTCATCGAATGTTCATATAAGTTCTGTTTGCCGAACAATCCGTGGCTGCCAATGGCCAGGCCGTGATCACCCGCAAAGACAATGATCGTATTGTCGTATTGTCCCGTCGCTTTCAGTGCCGCAATGATGCGACCTACCTGAAAATCAAGATAGGTGATGCAGGCATAATAATCCGCCAGATGTTCGCGCACCAACTCCGGCGTGCGCGGCCACGGGGCAAGCAGTTCGTCGCGCACCGTCATTTCCCCGTTATCGAAAGGATGTTGCGGCAGGAAGTTTTTTGGCAGCGGCAGTTTGGCCGGGTCGTATTGGGCGCGAAATTCTTTCGGAGCAATGCGCGGATCATGCGGCAACGTGAAGGCCACGTATAAGACAAACGGCTGCACGCTGTTTTGCTTTTGCAATAACTCAATCGCTGCATCCGTGAACACTTCGGTTGCATGCTTTTCTACTTTGCGTTGGTTGACCAGCTTATGATCCACATCGAGGTCTTGCACAGGCATCGAGTACGGATCATTCATTCCGCCGAAGAACACCGCTTTGCCTTCCGCAAAGGTATTGATGAACGAGGGCGGCGTATTGTGCCATTTGCCAATGCCAAACGTCGCGTAGCCGTTCTGGCCAAAGACCTGCGGCCAGGTTGCTTCGCCTGCCAGATTCTCCTTGATCCGAAAAAGCGTCTTGCCGCTCATCATCATCGCGCGCGAAGGCACGCACACCGCTCCCTGCAATCCACCCATGCAATAGGCACGGGTGAAGGCAGTGCCTTCGCGGACCAGCCCATCCAGATTCGGCGTCGCGATGTACGGATTGCCGAGCGCGCGAATCGTGTCGGCGCGCTGATCGTCGCTGAACAAAAACAGGATGTTCGGGCGCGGCTTCCCGGCATTGGATTGGGCGACGGCGAAATTCGAGTTTGCCGCTGGTGCCGCACAGATCAGCAGAACACACAAAGAGAGCGTGATTCCTTTCATGTGGCTTACCTGTTGGCGGGCATGCTTCCCACCGGCACATTGTTCTGGCCGGGCCTTCGTATTGTTCCCAAATCCGGACGCCTGGCTAATTGGTTCTCCCTGCCACCCACTGAATCGCGTTTCTCACCAACTGTTGAAACTGCGGGTTCAGATTGGCGTTGCGGTCATGACCGAGTTGCAGATAAACGACGCGCGACTTTTCGTAAGGGCCGATCCACGCGACCGGGCCATCGCTGGTGGGATTATCTGAGCGCACTAGCACTTTTACTTTGGGCGAAATCCATAATTCCCTATATGTCTCATCAAGGATGCGAAAAGCACCAATGCCTTTTGTAATCGGATGCTCCATTGCCACTTTGATAAGCTGCTCTTCATCGTGTTTGTAGCTTGATTGTTTTCCGTTCACTGGCTCGAACAAATAACGCCCGCCGACGACTTCTTCGTACCACCACGGCCAGTCTACGTTATCGCCGATGGCATGATGCAAGACGACGATGCCTTTGCCGCTTTCGACAAAGTTGCGCAAATTGTTGCGTCGCTTCTCGTCAACGCTCTTCATCATGTCGTAAAGCACCAGCACATCGGCGCGCTTGCGGATGTCGCCGGAAAAGGCCGCCGGGTGCGGATCAACGACAGTCTTGATCCTCGGGTCATCGAACGCCGTATAAAATTCGACGTCGTGGTCGTGTCCGCCGGTGACCAGCAAGACGCGCACGGCATCAGCGGCTTTGGGCTGCGGCTTCCAGGTCTTGTTTTGCACCGCCGCCAGCGCGCCCAACGCGCAGCCAATCAATAATGTGAGCAAAGCTACCTTTTTCATGACGTGCCTCAAGCTCCCTGCAATACCCACGGCGCGCGATATTTTTTCGTCATCAATCGTGCGGATTCAGCGTCACCGACTATTTCTTCTTTGTCTGCGTCCCAACGGATTTTGTGGCCGGTGCGATAGGCAATGTTGGCTAACTGACAGGCCGTCGTCGAACGGTGGCCTTCGAGCATCGTGCAGTTTGGCGCTTTGCGCGTTGTGAGGCATTCGATGAAATTACGCTGATGCGTACCCCATCCAGCGTCGAGTCCGGCGGCGTTGTTGATCATCTGCGGCTTTTTCTCCTCGGTGATGATTTGATAGCCGTCACGATTGAGCAACATCGTGCCTGCCGTCCCGAAAAACTGAATGCCGTGATCTGAAGCCGCGCTGCCGCTTGGAAAAGCACTGGCGTGGCGGCACGAATACGTCAGAGTGAAGTCGGGAAAACCAAACACCTGCTCCACAGTGTCAGGTGTGTCGCGGTCATCATCGAATACATATTTGCCGCCTGAAGCCGTCACGCTCAAGGGCGCTTTGACGTTCATAAATTGCATGACTGAATCAATCAGATGCACGCCCCACGTGATGGTCATTCCGCCGCTGTAATCCCAGTAGTAAAGATACGTGCCGTTGTAACGATCCTGATTGAAGTCGCGCTTCGGCGCGGGGCCAAGCCAGAAGTCGTAATCCACTCCGGCGGGCGGTGGCGCGTTTTTCGCCTTCTTCAATTGCCGATATCCTGCGTTGTAATTGACCTTGTCGTTCCAGGCGTTCCAGCAATGCACCAGCGACACTTTGCCGAGTTGGCCGGAGCGAATGATTTCCTGCGCTTGCAAAAACAACGTGCCGCTGCGTTGTTGCAAGCCTACTGAAACGACGCGCTTCGATTCCGCTGCGGCCTTGACCAGCAACTGGCCTTCACGAATGGTGTGGCCGATGGGCTTTTCCAGGTACAGGTCCTTGCCCGACTGCAACGTTTGCAGCGCCGGAATCGCGTGCCAATGATCCGGCGTAGCGATGATGACTGCGTCCACATCCTTGCGGTCGAGGAGGCGGCGAAAGTCACTGGTTGTTTCTACGTTAGCGCCAATGCGTTGCGCGGCTTTGCTGAGCTGCGATTGATCTACGTCACAGAGCGCGACGGCCTTTGTGTTGGGCGCTTTCAGGCATTCGCGCAGATCGGATACGCCTTGCCCACTGCAACCGATCAGCGCCAGTCGAATCGTTTCGTTAGCGCCGATAACACTGGCGCGAACAAGCGGGAGACTGACTGCGGAGGTTTTCATGAATTCACGTCGTGTGATTGTCGACCCCTGGCTCATAACTCATAGCTCCTTTTGGTTTCGGAGTATATTCGTGCTTTATCGTTAGCCACAACCTTGGCATCTATCCTGTACAAATAAAACTATCGGGCCTTCCCGCGCCATGTTCCCAGCGGCAGCACATTCGTTCGTTTGGCCCAGGCTTCCCATTTCGCCGCCAACTCTTTGACTTTGCCAGACTGCTTAGCCGCGAGGTCATTCATTTCTGAACGGTCGGCCTCGAGGTCGTAAAGCTCCCACGCCTGATTGTCTTTGGCGACTAATTTCCATTTGCCTTCGCGGATGGCGCGATTGCCCTCGTGCTCCCAGAAAAGTGGTTGTGCGCGTTGCAATGACTTGCCCGTGAAAACAGGGCGGAGAGTGATGCCTTCCATGGGTTGAATTGTTTGCCCGTTGCGTTCGGTCGGATATTTTGCGCCGCTGACATCAATCGCCGTCGCCATCAGGTCAATCAGATGGCCGGGGCCATTGATGAATTTGTTATGCTGCGCTTTTGGAATGCCGTCGGGCCAATGCACGATCAGCGGCGTCGAAATACCGCCTTCATGCACCCAATGCTTGTACTCACGAAACGGCGTATTGGAGACATTCGCCCAACCCTTGCCGTACGCAATGAAGGTGTCATCCGGCCCAGGCATGACGTTCGGTCCTAATATCACTGCACGCCCATCCCGCGTCTGTTTCGGCATCGAATTGAAGTAATGCAGCGCGTCTTTGGCAATTACCGGGTATACCGGCTTTCCCGGTCGTGCGGGATAGGGATTGGTAGCATTTGCGCCTGGCAGAGCACGTCCATTGACTTCGGCACACCCGCCGTTATCCTGCAAGAAAAAGATCAAGGTATTGTCGAATTGCCCTTGCCGTTTCAACTCCGCGACGATGCGTCCAATGCCCTGATCCATGGCATCCACCATCGCGGCATACACTTCCATGCCACGCGCTTCCCATTCCTTGTTCGTCACCTGTTCCCACTCCCCGGCTTGCGGTGACAGCGGCCACTTTGGATCAACCAATCCCAACCGTTTCGCCTTTTGATAGCGGGCTTTGCGAATAGGTTCATAGCCTTGATCGTACTTGCCTCTGTATTTGGCAATGTCGCGTTCACGCGCGTGCATCGGCCAATGCGCAGCGGTGAAGGTTACGTACATAAAGAATGGTTTGCCTTTGCCATTCGCGGCAATGGAACGCACGACGTTATCGCTGATGGCATCGGTGTAGTAAAACGGTTCTTGCGGCTGATATTCAGGATCGCTCACAGGTGTGATCATCGTGTTATCACGCACCAGCGTACTCGGATCCCAATAGCTGCCGCCGCCTGTGATCGTGCCATAAAAATGCTGAAACCCGCGTTGCAAGGGCCAGTTGTACTTCTCGGCTTCGCTTTTTGGATTGACGGCCTTGGTGACGTGCCATTTGCCAATTGCGTAGGTGGCATAGCCTGCGGGTTGCAGCACTTCGGCAATCGTGACCGAGCGCTCATTTAATTCGCCCCTGTATCCATCGTGTCCGCGATCATCCATCATGTGCCCAACGCCGGCCTCATGCGGATACAAACCCGTTAGCAACGAAGCCCGCGTCGGACAACAGCGCGCCGTGTTGTAGAACTGTTTGAACCGCACGCCATTCTGCGCCAGTGCATCGAGGTTCGGCGTATTGATTTCGCCTCCATAACAACCCAAATCCGACAACCCCATATCATCAGACATCATGATGATGATATTCGGACGCGCGTTTCGTTGCGCTCCTGTCACATCGTTGCGGATTGCGCCTGCCAGGAGACAGCCCTGGATGAGCAAAGCCCATAACATCGAGCGGACAATGCGAGGAGAGATTGGTTTCATGAGTTACCTTATTCAGCTTCAGGTCTCTGAGGGGTTGCAGCACCGTCCGGCCTGATC
>JBDTUW010000134.1:0-8561 GCA_040007555.1 Acidobacteriota bacterium
CGGGTCGCCCTCGACGGGCGTCTCCGTCACGAGAGAGGACCAGAGTGTCCGTCCATCGGACGACTGAAGTGCCTTCCTTATGTTCGAGGCGAACATCGACCTCAGCGCGGCGTCCTCGAACTCTGGTCGCGGCGATCCTAAAGACCCGCGCGCCCTCGAAAAGGCTTGAGAACAGGTCTCCCTCGATCCACGGCGGCTTCTCGTCGGGATGTTCCTTGATGAACTTCGTTTGCTCGAGTTTTGCAGTTTCAAACAACTGGCGCAGGCTCGGATCCAGAAGCGCAAGGAACTGTTTGTGCTCCGCGCTATCAGGGAGACCTCGGATATTGAGCTTGAGATACGTTTGATAGAACTGCGAAGCAGGGACACGCGGAGATGTCTGCGCCCAGGCGGCGCCAGCATTCATTGAGAAGAGAGTCAGGAAGGCGATCGTCCTAACGGAAACTGGTTTCATTGTAGATCTCTGTGATTTCGCCAAGCATTCCGATTCTACCCGCCATTTCTCATTCAGGCCAGACTGCAGCGGCGGCACGGACACAGATTGCGGGACGGCAGGGACAGCAGCGACAACAGATACTGCAAGCACATCGTTATCGCCTGGCGAGATGGAAAGACCACCCTCAGCGAGGGCGTCGCCGCGCGTCATGGCATCGAGAGGTCATGACGTTTCCACCGTCCCTTCCCGTTGGCGCATTTCCCTGCTGTCCCTGCTGTCCACACATAACCCCTAAAACACTTTTTTGGGATTTCCTTGATAGAGACGTCACTAACCCTTCGAAGTCTGACTCCTTCGGGTTGCGCGCGCCCGTACTCGTGAAGTTCTTCTCCGAAACCTGTTTTCGGAAAGGTATGACCAGTCAGCAGGAAAAGGGTGAATTCAATGAGACGAGCGCATTCTCTCGGATTCGGTATGCTCTGCCTTTTCGTCGCAGCATCGCCGGTAATGGCGATCGGGCTTCAAACGGGCAATCAACCGCCTGACCAGGGTCACGCTTATCGTGAACAGGGACTAGCGCAGTTCGCCATAGGAAAGTACGAGGAGGCCGTCGAGTCCTTCAAACTGGCGCTCAGTCTCCAGCCGGATTGCTTCAATGCGCTCAATGATCTCGGTGTTGCGTATGGCAGGTTGGGCCGCTATGTCGAGGCCGTCGACGCTATCAGGGAAGCCATTCGCCTGCACCCACGGCTTGTCGAGGCTCACTACAATCTTGGAAACCTTTACAACAATTTGGGACATATCGATAAAGCAATCGAGAGCCTGAGGGAAGCGGTTCGACTCTCACCCCGTTATGCCTGGGCTCATAACAATCTTGGCGTCATTTACAGAAAGTCCGGCCGCTACCGCGATGCCATCGTATCCCTAAAGCGTGCTGCTGACATTGAACCGCAATGGCCTGAAGTTCGACTGATACTGGCGGTTGTCTACTACGAGGCGGGGCAGCCAAAAAACGCGATCGGACCGTTGCAGGAGGCGATACGCTTGAAACCTGATTATGTGGAAGCACTCAATAGTCTCGGTGTCGTCTACGCAGGTCTCGGCAGACACAAGGACGCGCTCGACGCTTTCAGACAGGCGATAGCAACGAGGCAGGACTTTGCCGAGGCCGTTTACAATCTGGGCGCCGTGAGCCTGGCGCGTCGTGAAAGAGCAGCAGCAATCGAGCAGTATGATCGGCTCAAACCTCTCAATGGAGAGCTGGCCGAAAGACTCTATAGCGGAATTTACGAGGGCACGGTGCTCACGTTGACAAACAAATGATCGACGCGCGAGCAACTCTCCTCCGGATTCCATGGGCTGATGGCATGGGGCTGATGACGTGGAGCGGCTGGCGATGGATGTGATCGGAATGGCTGGCCGGGAGTATGCTGGAGCATTGATGGAGAGCGGCGACGACCTCATTGCGCGCGCCCGTCACGGCGATGAGGATGCCTTTCGTGTCATCTTTCAACGCTACACCCGGCCGGTCATTCGCTTCATTTTCTATATGGTCAACAATCGTGCGCTTGCCGAAGACCTGGCGCAGGAGACTTTCGTGCGCGCCTACACAAATCTTGCGGGACTCAGGGACGAGGCGAAGCTCTCGACATGGCTTTTTGGGATCGCGAGAAATGTTACACGCGAAGCAATCCGCGCCAACCGGCACGACCAGCATCGCGTCGAGTTCGAACAAGTCCAGGAAGTCAGCGACAATACGCCCTCACCCGCCGGACAGCTGCTCGACAAGGAACTGACGGATGTCGTGCAACGCGCGTTGGGAAAACTCGACGAAGACAAGCGGCTCGTCTTCACACTCAAAGTCTATCAACAGCGAAGCTATGAAGAGATCGCAGAAATCACCGGTTTCTCAATTCCAAAGCTCCGAAACGACCTGTATCGCGCGCGAGCAGAGATGCGCACGCGCCTAAGTCGCTATCTACATCCCCGAGGCGGCAGATCATGAGATGTGACGAAATCCAGCCCCTCATCGAACCTTACCTCGACGGCGAAGTGACTGAGCCGGCATCGACACGCGTTGCCGCTCATCTTGCGAGTTGCTCAGCCTGCGCTGCTGTTCGGACTCAGTTTGAACATGAGCAGAGTTTCTACGTCACCCACGAGGTAGATCTCGAGGTTCCCGACAGGTTCTGGTCGAATGTCCTGGAGACAGCGGCGCAGCAAAAGAGTGTTCAGGCACGGCGCGGTGCAGCGACTCGACTGAACCGTCTGCCTTTCAACTTCCAGGGCGTGAGGTCATTGAGATTTGGACCGCTCGCCGCCGCCGCGCTTGTGCTGCTGACCATCGGAATCACGACGGGGATAATGAAGTACGTCTCTACTTCGCAGTCTCCGCCGGTCCCGGAGATCCTCGCACGGGGCAGCAAGCCGAATGCGGCTCCCACCGCGAGTCAGCCTGCGGACGAAAGTCAGGCGGTCGCCGCTGAAGAGCCTCGCGATCCTTTGCCGATCGTGACGCCAAAGATCTCGGACCCGGTGGTGAAGCGCGTGAGGGCCGCACCAAGGCAACAATCACCTGACGACCTGGTGCGCGAAGCGGAACAGAAATACATTGCGGCGATCGCGATCCTCTCCCGTGATGCCAATCGACGGCGTGTGCGGCTGGACGCCGATGCTCGCGCGCAGTTCGAGCAAACACTGGCTGTCATTGACCGGGCGATAGCCAGCACGCGACAAGCGGTCAAGGGCAGCCCGGGAGATCCGGTCGCGGTGCAGTATATGCTGGCTGCATACTCAAAGAAGGTTGATGTTCTCCGACAGATGGTCGACGATTGAGGAGACATCCATCGTTTAAACCAGGCGATGATATGAAACGAAGATTCACTTCAAATGTCTTGCTGGTCGCAGCGATCGTCGCCTGTCTGCACGCGCTGCTGCCAACACACTTAATGGCGCAGGAAGCCAAGTCGCAGGACACACCCAGGCCTACCCAATCGGACGATCTTGTTTCTCGTGATCCCTCGGGTCGCATCACGGTGAAGTTTCAGCGTGGGCAAAGGCTGTATGTCGACAATGCGACTTCAGGTCCGATCGTCGTTGTCGGATGGGACAATGACTACATCGAGGCATTCGCCGTCAGTGACCGGGGAGCTGAGGAAGTAAGGTTCAGATTCGAGCCAGGAAAGGCCGATATCTCGACCATCTCTTTGGTGGCGCAGTATGGGACGCGCGAGGGCAATGAATTCTTCCGGTCTCCGTTTGAGGAAGTGACTCGTGCCAGCTCACGTCTGAAGGGGCAGTTGGATGAGTTTTGGGGCCGGACGCTGGATCGCGGTTCTCCAAAAGACACCGACCGTTCTCGTCCGAGAGCAAAAGAAGAGTCTTCTCAAAAGGCGCCTGAGACCCTGACTCCTCCAACGCATCCGCCTGTCGAGCCGCTTCCCATACTTACGCAGCCGCCGGATGTGCAGGCTGCGTACAGCTATCGGCCAGGTGAAATATTCTTCGAACTCAAAGTACCGCGCTACGTTGAGTTGGAGGTGATCAAGGTATTTCGCAGTGAGGTACTTGTTTCCGGTTTGGCATCTTCGGTGTTTGTTGATGGCGACCGCAGCACGATCCGCCTTGCCAGGATCGCCTCCGCCGAAGTACGAACGCGAACCGGTAACGTCGAGATCGACACGGTAACTGGGCTGGCCGATGTCATCACCAGCAGCGGTGCAATCCTGGTAAGGAACGCGGGTGCTGACGTTCGTGCGCTATCTGTCAGCGGACGGATCGAAGTGCAATGCGCCAAAGGCCGCGTCGATGCCAGCAATACCGATGGTCCGATCACTCTGACAGGAGTAACAGGCGATGTGTCGGCGACAGCCACATACAGCAGCCTCCGCGTCAGCGGTCGCCTACGCGCGGATGGGCACTACTATCTGAAGTCCATGTCCGGTTCAGTTCAGATGGAAGCACCCGAGAATGTCGGTGGCTTCACTGCATCACTTACCTCGTACCGAGGAGGCGTCGAGAGCGACTTTCCGCTGAAGAGTCGGGATGCGGTTGGAAGTACTTCAGCTGGCCGCCGTCTGAGCGGGCGATTCGGCGATGGTCGAGCACAAATCACGCTCGATTCATTCGATGGTACGGTGAGACTCGCTAAAGTCGCGGCTGCGGCGTTGGGCGACTGCAAATAACTCACTCAAAGTCACCGATTGCCCGGCGCAGTCGAAATGAGATGAGCTAGACGGTCAAGCTCACGGCGTCTTGATGACGTAGGTGAGCGTGACCTTCAGAGTCTCACCGCCAGCAACGGTGACGGTCTGCTTCACTGAAGTGCCAGGCGGCGGGGCTTGCTGGTTCTGAAGAGTTGGCATCGGACGCGCTTCGATTTCGTATTGGCCAGGCACGAGACCCTCGATCGTGAAATTCCCTCTCGTGTCAATTTGGCCGTTACCGAATAACCTTGCTCCACCAACTGGGCGCGCGATAGCCATGAGCGTTGTGCCAGCCGGCAGCACTCCTCCGGAAATCACTACTTGACCATGGATGCTCGCTGTAGCGTAAGCAAACACCAGCCGCACACCCGTCACGTTCTCACCGGCGCCAATCTCGACTCCCTCCGGCAGCGCCAGTCCATCGCGTTCGATGCGGATCAGCGAAAGCCGAACTACACCGGGCATGAAGACTGTTTGAAAGGTCGCCAAGCCAGGTCTCAGGCCGTCAATACGAAAACCCCCGTCGGCTCCAATCGGCGCGGACCGCATCCTTGAGGACGTGGCAGGGTTCGAGCCGTCTCCGCGAACGAACACCGCTATTCGTTGATCCTGGAGCCTGGGCGCGTTCGGGACTACGTCACCCTCGAGTACCGCGACGCCCGCGATGCTCACTCCTCGCTTGACCCGAATCTCAACGCCAGTGACGTTTTCATTTCGCACTTCAACGTCTATCGGATCCGAATAGCCACCTGCACTCGCCATCGGATTCGTGTAGCCGCCTTCCGCGGAGACCCTCCACCGTCCTGGACGCACTCCTGCAAGATCGAATTCACCTGTTGCACCGGAGCCCGCCGACGCTCGCGCCTGTACACCCCGACCATCGTCACGAAGCAACTCTCCGAGAACGCCTATGTCCTTGACCGGCTGGCCAGTATCCGAGTCCACCACTCTACCGCCAATGGTGTATGTCTTGAGCGGCGGGCTCAGACGAATATCAACACCTGTCAACTCAGTTCCCGCCCCTACTTCAATGATGGTCGCCAGGGACTGGTCAGTTACATCCGGGTGAAATGTGCGCGGAAAAAGCTTGCCGCGCATACCCATCTGAAACGAACCTTCGCCCTCACCACAGCTGACCCGGTACTTGCCAGGAGGTACGCCGTAGTACCGGTAGACACCGCGGTCGTCAGTCATGAATTGCATGCCCATCATTATCCCGACCGGCGGCATCCCGGGCTGGGCACCCACACTGTCGATCTGGACAAAACGCTCAACGATCGGTATACCATCCTGATCTGTGATCTTACCCATGACTACTCCACCACGTCTCAGTGTTACGTCTACGTCTGTCGCTTGTTCGCCATCGCTGAGTGTAATGGTCATGGCAGGCGACCCCGGGCGCCCCTCGCCCCAGACATAGACACTGCTCACCGGATTTACCTGATAGGAACCGGCAGCGAGGCCGGAGAAGCGATAGCGTCCCTCAGCGTCGCTTTCACTCCTCATCGCATTCGGTGCGACCATTGAGCCGATTGGTCCGCGCTGCAGTGAGAGGTGAACACCCGACACAGGACTTCCCTGGACCAGGACGCGCCCGCTAACTGAACCTGTACCTGGTGTCGATGGGGCAGGCATGGTAACCTGCGCCGCGACTTGGTGACCAATCAGAAGCGCCAAGCCAGAATAGAAGAGCAACCGACCTCTCGATTTCATTGCCGACCTCCTGCGTGTTTCTGAATCTTCTGTCGCCGGAAGCTCCGGATAGTCTTATCGCTCTGTGTGAATGAACGCCGATCAACACTACGGCTGCGAGAGTGTGAAGGTTAGAGTGACCTTCAGAGTCTCCCCGTTGCCAAGAACGACGGTCTGCTTGACCGCAGTCCCTTGAACGCGATTCGTGGTCGGGTATGCTGTGAGCTCGTATTGTCCTGGCGCGAGGCCTTCAATCGAGAACTTACCTCTTGGGTCCGTTTGACCGGATGAATATGTCACATTCGCGCCGAGGGCAACCGCATAAACGTTAAGGTTTGTTCCGAGCGGTAACGTACCCCCGTCAGTCAGGACTTGTCCCTCGACGCTTGCGGTGGCGTACGCAAAGACAAGCCGAACTCCACTCGGACTCTCGCCGCTCTTTAGCTCGATGCCCTTTGGCATCAACTGCCCATTGTGCTCGATCCGGACTAGTCTAATTCGAGGAATGCCCGGCTCACGAACCTCGATGAAGGTTGCCAGTCCCGGCCTCAGGCCGTCGACGCGAAAGCGCCCGTCCGGCTGGATTTTCACCGGTCGGAACGAAGGCGGCATGACCGAATTGATTCCGTCGTGTTGAACCACCACCTCGGCTCGCAGGTCCGATAGGTCGAGCGCGCGAGTATCACCCTCGATGACAGCGACTCCAGTGATGCTACCACCCGATTTGAATCGAACCTCGACGCCGGTAGAGTCCTCTTCCCGCAGTTCCACGTTGAGGGGCTCGCTAAAGCCGCTCGGACCGTCCGGCGGATGGCGGTAGCCGGAGTCCGCGAGAAGTTGCCACTGGCCTGGGCGAAGGCCCTGCAGTTCGAACTCGCCCCGGAGGCCCGATATGGATTCGCCGCCCTTCTCCGCGCCGATGCCGTTAGGACGCGGCAACGCAGCGAGAACCGAGATGTTAGAGATCGGTTCACCGGTATCCGCATCCACTACTCGACCCGCAATTGAATATGACTTGGTCGCGGCACTAAGCCGAATATCAACATTCAAATGCTCCGTGCCCTCTCCAACCTCGATGATTGTCGCGCTTGCGAGGTCGGTGACCTCGGGATGAAACGTGCGCGAGTAGTGCTTTCCGGCGACTCCTGGTCGGCTCGGGACCTCTCGTCCATCACAGCTGACGCGATATCTGCCCGGGAGAACGCCGTAGTAACGGTAGATTCCGCGATCGTCAGTTTCGCCCCCGATTGCGGTTGAGAGATGCATGAGGCTCATACCATCGGGAACATCGGCGTCGTTCAACCGGACGTACCTCCCCACCATCGGTTTGTTATCTGGATCTGTCACCTTTCCCGTGATCACTCCTCCAGGCTGCAACGTCAGGTCGACGCTGGTTGCATTTTCCCCTTCTGCCAGAGTGACGGTGGCTTCTGTGCTCCAAACATATGGACCTCCAAGTGGACCAAGCTTATAGGAACCGGGAGGGAGGCCATTGTATTTATATCGCCCCTCCATATCGCTTTCCGTCCTCGCCTCGCGCGGAACCTTAGGATCAAAGGCGCCGCGGTACAACGCCAGGCGAACCCCGGGAACACCCTTACCCTGAACCAGAACTCGTCCACTGATCGAGCCAGTGCCCACCATCGGACGATTTGGCGAGCTCTGCGATCGCACCACCCTCTGGGCTAGATGGACGGTGAAAAACAACAAGGTGACAACAACGAGTAACCTCGAAGCCCCGTACGGTTGGCGCAAACCTTGGGTCAAAATGCTCCTTGTCGGTACAACGGCACGATAAGATAGAGACCGGCATCCGACGCCATCTGCAAAGAGAGGTAGAAATGCCTCAAGCATTCGGCATTAACGATGCTCCCCAGCCTGAGGACTCGGAACAAACTAGAGCGATCATTCGAGGACATAATCCTTCAGTCGTTCACACGACTTGAGGGTGACTTCCTTTTTTCCCATCTCCGCTTCCCGTCGAAGCTTCGCTCGTTCAGCCGCCTCCCAGGCAACCGGCCGGATCGAGTCAGGCGCATCCTCCTGAGGAACCGATCTCGCAGCGATCCAGTATTTGCCCGGCGCGATGTTCGTCAATGCGAACCCGCCATCGGGAGTGGAATTCGATTCGTAATAGACCAGCGCATTGTCTGCTTGAGCAATATCAACTGGCACAAGGTGAATCCTCCAAATCCCCGCCTTCGACTTGGAAGCAGAAAGCTTTCCCT
>JBDTUW010000135.1:0-8540 GCA_040007555.1 Acidobacteriota bacterium
TCTCCGCACGCTCTGCCTCGGATAACCCCCTCAGGATCATCGTTCGCCCAGAAAATGAAATCTCCACTTCATCACTGGTGGTAATGCCCAACAAATTGAGCATGTCTCGCGTCAATACCAGTGCCGTCGAGTTCCCTACTGTCGTCAGTTTCTTCCGCATGGCAATCTCCAATATTCATGATGGGAGTTATAACATCGTTCGTACACAATAATTCAGAGCTTGGTGGATTTTCAAGTGCAGCCGAGCGGGGAATATAGAGGGAAGGAATTGTTACAGCAGGCGGGACGAGAGCGGCGAGATGATGAAGAGTGCGTCGGACTTTTTACCAGTCACAGACAATATTCAGGAATGCTTACTGCAAGGTGGGTGCCACAGGGGTCAAATGAGGCCCCTGTGGATTCACGAAAGGAAAATGGCTCACGCGGCTACTCGTACCTCAACGCCACCATCGGGTCGACCCTGGTTGCTCGTCGCGCTGGTATAAAGCAAGCCAGAAATCCCACTCCCCCAAGCACCAGCGTGACGAAAACGTATGTCTGCCAGTCCGTCGCATTCACTTCATAGAGGACTTTCGTCAGACCACGTGTCAACGCAAATGCTCCAATCAGTCCCACGCCAATCCCTCCAGCAACCATCAGCATGCCCTGTCGGATCACCAGCTGAAGAACATTGTGTCGCTGCGCCCCCAGCGCCATTCGCACACCGATCTCCTGCGTCCGTTGGCTGACAAAATAGCTCATGACTCCATAAATCCCGCTCGCCGCCAGCAACAGTGCGAAGAATCCAAAGAGCCCAATAATGCCGCTCGAGAGGCGATAGTGCATAATCGAACGATCCCTTACCTCAACCATGGTACGGACTTCCGCCACCGGCTGGTCAGGATCGAGACCCTGGACTTCCCTCCGAATCAAAGTTATCTGAGACCCGGGCTCCAGTCTTGTACGTGCGACCAATGACATCGTCGACCAGGGGTCCTGCCCATAAGGGCGAAAGAAATCCGGGGTGATCGGCAGGTTCATTTCATGACGCACGTTACCGACAACACCAACAACTTCCATCCAGGGATTGCGATCGATCGGTCCTGACAAACGAAAACGCTTTCCGACCGCGTCACCATTTGGCCAGAAACGCCGCGCAAGAAAGTCGTTAATAATAACGACCGGCGGAGCGTCCGCTCTATCGCGGTCGGTAAAAAACCGCCCTTCCAGCAAACCAATCTTCATCGCTCGAAAGTATTCCGAACTCGCGACGCGATAGCGAGCGCTATTCTCTTCTCCGGGTGGAGGCTCCGGTTGACCTTCAATGAGGATGTCATCCGACGAATTACTCTGCCCAAGCGGCAGATAGTTGACGACTCCAACCGTGTCCATACCGGGCACCCGCTCCACGCGTTCTATCAGTTCGCGAAAGAACGCTTCTCTTTGTGCAAGCACCCCATATTTCGTCACCGGCAGAGTCAGACTCATAGTGACAACACCTTCCGGATTGAATCCCGGATCCGCCTTGAGCACGTTAAGAAAACTTCGCATCATCAAACCCGCACCGATGAGCAGCACGAGCGAGAGCGCAACCTCGGCGACAACCAGATATCCACGAAGACGATTACGCCTCGAGCCGCCGATAGACTTGCCCGCACCGTTGAGCGTCTCACTCAGGTCTGGTTTCGACGACTGCAACCCTGGAGCCAATCCAAACAAAATACCAGTCAACACTGAAATGCCCGCCATATAGCCGAGCACCCTCCAATTGACCCCCAGGCGATCAAAGCCCGGCATCATCATTGCCGCGTCATCGGGCAACGATGCTTTCAGTAACTCAACTCCCCAAAAGGCTCCCAATACGCCTAGAACACCACCCAGCAAAGCCAAAACCACACTTTCCGTCAGTAGTTGACGAACGATGCGCCAACGTGTCGCCCCCAGCGCCAATCGTAGCGAAATCTCACGGCCTCGACCGGCCGACCGCGCCAGTAAAAGATTCGCGACATTCGCACACGCTATCAGCAGGACAAAAAATGCCGCTCCCCAAAAAACTGGCATGAGTCGCTTATAGTTCCTGACCGTGTCCTCCAGAACCGTGCGAACAACAACCGTACGACCGGTGTTGGATTCAGGAAACTGTGCCGCGAGTCTGCCTGCGATAGCCGCAACATCAGCTTGAGCTTGCTCAACTGTGATTCCCTGTTTGAGCCGCGCAACGCTGAGGTAACCATGACTATTACGATTCGCTGCCAGCTGCGGGTTAGAGACGAGTGGAACGAACACCTCCCCACCGCGTGGAAAGTTCTGTTCCTTCGGGAGGACCCCAACTACGGTGCGACTGATACCGTTAAGCCTCACACTCTTACCGACAATTTGGAGATCGCCGGCAAAGCGGCGTTGCCACAAACCGTGGCTGAGCATCACCACATTATCCTTACCAGGCTGATCCTCATCCGCGTTAAATCCCCGACCAAGTGCCGGCTGAATTCCAAGTGCCACGAACAGATTCGGTGTCGCCCGAAAGCCTCGCACCCTCTCCGGCGGCTCAACACCAGTCAGGTTCGTACTCCACCATGTATACAAAGCCACTTCGTCGAACGATTTGCTCTGGGCCTTCCAGTCTAGATAGTTGGCGGGAGCAACTTCGTTCTGCTCGACACCTCTACTTGGGATGGCCTCCCAAATAACCACCGTACGGTCAGCGTCTGGCAGGTTGATCGGTTTGATAAGGATTGCATCGATCATGCTAAAGAAGGCTCCATTCAACCCAATTCCCAATGCAAGCGCGAGAATCGCCACTAGCGCGAAGGCTGGCTGTTTAAGTAAACCGCGTGCACCGTACTTCAAATCTTGAAACAAGGTTTGCATGAGCCCCTCTTCTTTCTCGAATCGTTCTGCCAATGGTTGAATTGACTGTAAGTGTCAGTCGAGTGAACTTCGTTTCGCCTAAGTCACCTTACGAAGATTAACCTGGAGTGATCCAGGAATCGGATGCGCGCGCCAGCTGACTCTATGCGCGGTGAGCAAACACTCGAACGAGCAGGGTGTGTGACACAAGCGATGTTAGATCACCAACTTAGCTCCGGGACTTCGAGTATGTCCTAAACATTTATGGTCGCCCGTTCGGAAAAGCTCGAAGTGTCGCCTCAACTTCACTTACACGGTCTGTGTTAGCGCCAATCCTCAGAAAAGTCGTCCCGCCGACATGGAGTCATAAATCGGGCGATGGACATCTCCGCCACGTAAAGCGGCTTCCCCTCTCGTTGATAGCGCCCCGCAGGGGGCTCCAGTCAAGTAGGCGCTCCACGCCGTCACAATCGGTGCTTTTTCGTCGACACCCTCGGTCTTCGTATCAAGGCCAGGGCACCTACGAAGGCCACCCCGGACACTCCGGCTCATTTCTGAGTCTCGGTGAAAGATCAGGCACAAAGCCGTGCAGATGGATTCGAAGGTTCGAACTACAGGCCGAATCTGTCTAATCTTCCGCGGTGCGTCTGGAGGTCATTTGGCAAGCTGGTGCGGTAGCTGCCGCACCGTGATGTTGAAAATCAGGCTGAGCGCTCGCATCTTCGTGATCATCTAGCTGTCAGTCTCGATGATGGGGAGAGATGCCGACACAACTATCAGGATGTCAAGCGAGCGTTGACCCAGCGTCGAGTCACGCGACCAGTCATCTTGACGAAGAGATGTGGACAGAGCGGAGTTCCGATAAAAACGCACCTCCCGTTGCACGTGTCCCTATCGACAAGTTGCGGCTATCCTCATTGCGCGCGTGGGGTGAGAAAGGAGATGGATCAACTGAGAGTTGCGCTCACGCGCCTCAAGTAATTTCACATCTTCACATCTTCCCTGGTAAGAGCTTCATCTGATCTAGACTGCCGATCCATCATCCTGGAATGCTACCGCGGCTTCCGCTTATTGTTGCGGCCCGTTGGCTTCGGGTTCTTAAACCGTGCTATGAGGTGAGTTCCGGGCATGAAAAATATTGTATTGACCTGACGTGATGGATTCATATATGCTTCCAATTGTGCGTCCCTATTGACTGACCGCCCCCTCATACCAACGTGCGATCAGTCACCGAAAAGAGGTCGTCTAGTGCAAGACGATTTTCGGCTTGGGGAGCCGCCCTATGATCAGCAAGACGCGTAAGGAGACTGACCTCTCCAGCATGATCCGAAAGCTGGAGATGCGACTTGGAGAAACTGGAACAAATCTCGCCCGATTGCGACTGGAAGCCTATGTCCGGAGCTGCAAAAAGCTCGGGATCAAGACGGCGTTGCAATTGAACTCTGTCAAGAGAGTCTACCTGGAAGCTCTTGAGGAGGTTGCCCGGGGTGTACTCGAACCGCCGATAAGCGACGAGCGCATCGAGTTCTGGGAACGGCGCGACTTTTCGCACTACCGAACTACCACAAGCATCGGCTCGATCTATCGATGAACTGCGTCTTCGTTCTGGACGGCAGCAGTTTCGTTTTGGCGAGCAGCCGCAAGCGCATTTTTGAGTTGTGCAAGCAGAGATGAAACGCTTTGCGCAGCATCGGGTGAGAGTTCCGAGTATCTCGTAAAGCACCGGTAGCTTCGGTCGAGGTCTCCCTGGAGACCGTAGGCAACGCCGAGATTGTACGAGAGATTGGGATAGGTAGGTTCGATTTCCTGGGCGATCTCGTAGTGTAGCTGTGCCAATCGGTATTGCCTGGCATCGAGATAGACGTTGGCCAGATTGTATTGAGCCTCAAAGTGCCGCGGATCGTGCCGCAGGGCAAGGGTGAGATAATCAACTGCGGGCGCCACCCTGGATGCTTCGAACTCGATCAGCCCCAAGTTGCAATACGAGTCGGCAACATATTCACCTTCATCGACTGCTTCAAGAAAGAGTGCTCTTGCGCATTCCTCTTGCCTCTCCTGAGCGTCGAGGGCACGCAAAAACGTGCTCCTCGGAAACTGAATGAGAGTGCAGTCTGACGATGCTTCCTCAAAGAGATTCATCTGCCCGCGTAACTCTGTTTCGATCCTCTGAAGGCTGTACCCTTCGGCTCGTAGTTCTCGTGCTCGACGGAAAAGCGGAAGGGCCGCAAAGTCAAAGGCAAGCGTTTGCTCCTCGACGGCGCGCACAATTCCCTGCTGCACCCAGCGCCTCAGTGCACGCTCGCTAAGCCCGAACAAATCCCGGATCTCACGGCACGTATAGTTGGCCTTAACGGGCTGAAAGCCCTGGGCCAGGTGTGCCGGAAATGAGACCACTTCTCCCATTACGCTTGCTTTCTTTTACGGATCTTCGCCTTCTCTACTTTTTCCTCAACCGGCTTCGCCTTACCTTTCGCGGCAACGACTTCCCCCGCCTTTGCCATCGGCTTGCGAGTCTTTCGCGCTTTCTCAAGACTCTGCATGAGGAGGTCCATGATGTCGCCTGACGGCTGTTCTTCCTCCTGCACCGCTACCAGTTCCTGGCCTTCTATCTTCGCGGTGATAAGGTCCCGAAGTGCCGTTTGATAGTGATCCGTCATATCGATTTCGGAGATGTTCGTTGCCATCTGCTCGATCAACTGCATCGTGATGTTCAATTCCCTTTCCTTGACCGGCTCGTTAACGTCAAGTTGCGGAACATGCTCGATTTTTCGGATGGCCCGAGGCTCCCTTAATTTATAGAGCACGATCCCTGCGTCTTGCGGAGCGAGCAGGACGACGTCTTCGCGATCGTGCAGGACAACACGACCGACGCCGACCTTGCCGGCTTTCCGAAGGGCATCCCGAAGCAGGTTAAATGTCTTGACGGCGACCAGACCGTCGGGCCCGATGTAGTAGGGGGCTTCATACCATGTCGTTGGGACCTCGTTGGCCTCAATAAAGCCCTCAATCTCGATCATCTTGGTCGATTTCAGTTTCACCTTCTGCAGATCGGTATCTTCGACAATGACGTATTGATCAGGCTGATTCTCGTAGCCTTTGACAATATCCTTCGCTTCCAGCACCTCGTGGCAGCGCTTGCAGCGCTTCTCGTACCCTACCCGGCCGTTGCAGCCCTTGTGCAGCTGATTGAATCGAACTGTCTCGGAACCCTCGATTGCGTTGTAGACGCGAATCGGAAACGAAACAACCATAAATCTGAGAAAACCCTTCCACATCGACCTCATAATCATCTCCTCGCTGTTTTCCGCTCCCTGGCATCGTCGTCACAATCTGCAGGTGACAGATCAGGTCGTAGCTTAAGAAACACTGGGTGTCGTAACGATCCCTCGCTGGTCACCTCTAAATAGCTTACCTGACAGACCAGTGCGGGTTCGACCCACGTTGAGTGGGATTCATCCTCAACTCGCTTTTCAAACGGCGGTGGAACCTTTTTCAGGCGCTGCAATTCGTCTCCAAGGGCCTTCAGCCGACTGTCATCGAGGCCTGTTCCAACTTTACCGAGATAGTGGAGTCGGCCTTTTCCGTACCGACCGAGATGCAGCGCACCAAACGTTGATTCCCGATTCCCCTTGCCTTGCGTATATCCGACGATAACGCAGATTTCTGTCTGCCGTACCTTGATCTTCAGCCAGTCCCGTGAACGCTGGCCCGGAAGATATCGGCTATCCCGACGCTTGGCGATAATGCCTTCAAGCCCGTGTTGAGCGGTCGCTTCGTAGAGCGCCGGGCCATCGTCAAATGCTCCACTAACCCGGTAGACCGTCCCTTTACGAATCGCATCTTCCATCCACTCGCGACGGCGGGTGAGGGGCTCATGGACGATGGGTCTCCCATCAAGGTAGAGACAATCAAAAACATAGCAGACGGCGGGATCCTTTTTGCGGCGTCGCTCAATTGAGGAAGCGCTTGCCTGGTGAATGCGTCGGATCACCTTCTCGAACTTTGGCACACCGTCTTCATCCAGACACACGATCTCCGCGTCAAATATCGCGCAGGTTGCACGAAGCGAATCACTTGCCCCCTGCAGCTCTGGAAAGAGAGCCGTTATGTCGCGACCGCTCCGACTACGGATGGAAATTTGTCCGTCCTCGACAATTATCAAAGCACGAATCCCATCCCACTTTACTTCAAAGAGGTGATCCTCGGAGCTGAAAGGTTTATCACCGAGTTCTGCAAGCATCGGCAAGGGAGGATTGGCGAGCCAGTCGTTCTGTGGTGCATCGAGCCGCTCGAGCAGACACTCTTTTCCCCTCGTCTGAAAGACACGATAGTCTGCGGTCAATGCCTCACTGTGAAGGCGGAAGTAATAGCCGTCCTTCTTCTTTTTGGTGATCTCGTGACGGCCCTGAGCGAATACCCACATAGTCCCGGCCCCGTATTCGCCCGCGGGTATCTTTCCCTCAAATGTGAGGTAGGAGAGCGGGTGGTCTTCCGTCTCGACCGCGAGACGTTTGATTCCGGGACGCGGAGGGAGCCCTCGAGGAACGGCCCACGACTTGAGGACTCCCTCCATCTCGAGACGCAAATCGTAGTGGAGGTGCGACGCGTGGTGGCGATGGACGACAAATGCATCCCCACGCGTGATTATCGGGACCAGGGGTGCTGGCTCCGGGGTACGGTCAAACTGTCTCTTCCTGGCATAGAGGGCGAGTTTCTCCGTCTCCGCACCGCCTGCTACCGCAACGCTTGCGGCTCTGACGGTGTGAATTCTCACGGCATAGGCTCCAAAGGCTGCCCAGGCATCGCCTTCCGCCGCCACTCGTTCGGGTGCAGTTTCAATATTCCAGATCGAAGGGTCCTTGAGGGATTCAATTTCCTCCCACGGTAGAGGCATGGAAACTGGCGCGCGATCGGCGGCGCGGACACTGTAGGCGGCGACGACCGTTTGTGAGCGCCGATTGCGGTAAATGTCGACAAAGAGCTTGCCTTGCCGGGCCTCCTTCTTCATCTGCATTGTGAGAAGCTTCGGGTGCTTCTCTACGAAACCCTTTGCTATTTCCTGGGCTGCCGCAAAAACCGTGTCGATGTCATCAGCTACTATCAGGGGCACGGCGACATGAATTCCCTTGCGCCCCGAGGACTTGGCGAATGGCTGGTAACCAAGTCGCTCAAGCCTCTCTTTGAGCAGGAGTGACACTTCGACGACACGAGTGAAGACCTCACCCTCTGGTGGATCGAGATCGAAGACAATCATGTCAGGCCGGTTGAGTTCGGGCCGCCTGACGGTCATCTGGTGAATTTCTATGCTCGCCAGGTTGGCGAGCCAGGCAAGACATGCGTTCTCCTCGCACAGAAGGTACTTTATCTTCTCGTGTTCGATGGTTTCGATCCACTCGGGTGTGAAATCCGGCCGATTCTTCTGAAACCACTGCTCTCCGTGAATGCCGTCCGGATAACGAACAAGAGTCAGCGGCCGACCCTTAAGATGCATGATCAATGTCGGTGCGATGCGCAGGTAATAGGCCATCAAAGCGGCTTTGGTGATTCCATCGGCCGGAAAGAGGACTTTGTCCAGATTGGTGACTTCGATTTTGCGCCGACCCACGTTCGCCAGCACTGCTTTCCGGGCCATCTATATCCTCAGTCATCAAAAGAATATCGCTTCACGGCTATTCTCCCTCAATTTCACTCAATTTCAAGACATTAACTAT
>JBDTUW010000136.1:0-8520 GCA_040007555.1 Acidobacteriota bacterium
AAGCTGCGGCGGCCAACCGGATCGCTCCAATCAGACGCGTGGGGCGGGAACTCCCGGTGGAGGAAATCCTTGAAGGCTTCGGTCTCCGCAAGCTCTTCCAGACTCCGCCAAAATTCCTGGCCCGTCTTCTCACTCAGCTCGGCACGGAGTGGGCTAAGGTCGTGGTCGTGATCTCTGGTTGACATCGAAATTCTCGCTGGGTTCGATAGGCCTACTAACGGTGACAAGTCGAACAACTGGTCAAGACATTGGCCGACTGAATCTTGTACTCCTGGACGAGCTTGGGGCCTTCGACAGCCTGGTCGAACTCCTTTGGCCAGTCCATCTCGAAGATCTTACTCTTGGGTCGGACAAAGTTCTCTGGATTGCGATGGCACTGCAGACACCACTCCATCTGCAGGGACGAGACCTGCCAGGTCTGCGGCATGAGATCAATGCGACCGTGGCAAGTGGAACAGCCCACTCCTTTCGCCACGTGAATGCTGTGATTGAAGTAGACAAAATCTGGCAGGTCGTGAATACGGGTCCACTGCAGGGGCTTGCCGGTGCGCCAACTCTCGCGAACTGGCTCGAGATACTGGCTGTTCGCAAACAACTGAGAATGGCAGTTCATGCAGGTTTTGGTCGGAGGAATCCCCGCGGTCGCCAGCGTCTCAACCGTGGTATGGCAATAACGGCAATCGATCCCATCGTCACCCACATGGTGCTTGTGCGAGAACTGCACCGGCTGCGCCTTCACCATATAGGCCTGCGTGATATATGGCGACCGGTTGATCTCCATCAAGAGCCACAAAAGGCCGCCAGCGATAAACACCCCTCCAAAAATACTGACTCGTGAGATCGTGTTTGTGCTGCGGTGAAATATTTGCGGCATACCCCGGCCTCCACCTAACCTTTATTCAGGATGACTGTTGAGATTCCGTCGACCATGTTCAGGATGACTTTGCGAGATTCTTTCGCCCACTTTTGAGTTTGTGAAACTCTGCATTTGATCTCGAGAGCGAGCATATTTCCATACGTCAGAGTTACTTGTCAAGACACTCACGTGACAAACAACACTCCTTCCATCGCTCTCCCTGCAAAACGGCTCAGGGATCGTTTTCCGTACCGCCATGGAAACCAGATAATCAGGCCCTTCGGAGCGGATCCTCCGGCCACATATGCCGCGGGTAGCGCCGGCTTAGCTCCCGCCTTACCCCCGGATAGTGCCGCTCCCAGAATCCTCCAAGATCGCTCGTCACCTGCACCGGTCTCTGGTTTGGAGCCAGCAGATGCAGTACAAGACTTACCCGTCCATCTCCTATCCGAGGGCTCTCCCGCATCCCGAAAAAGTCCTGTAACCGCGACGCAATCCATGGCGCTCCTCTCAACGGATATCTGACCCGTACCTCGCGCCCGTTCGAGAGTCTGATCCGCTCTGGCGCGACTGCATCAAAAGCCCGCCTCCCTTCCGAGGTCGTCTTACTCAATACGATTCGCCTCAGTTCACGCTTCAACCCACCTTTTTCCGCGGCCTTCCTTACCTCCAACAAACTTCGTCGGCCCCGGCAAAGAGCCCCCAACGCTTCCTGCAGATCGTCAACACCCGGCGCGACCAGTCCCAGTTCAGGCGCCGTCCTCGCCGCAAAATCCACACGACCGGCAAACTCGTCGTTTTCTTCCTGATTGCCAAAGTTCTCGAGACCAGCCTCAGTCGCCATTCGCGCGAGGAGCTTCTCCACCTCCTCACCCGATACCTGGCTCAACTCGTGCTCGTCGACAATCAGCTCCTCATAGTAGAGGCGTCGAATGACATCGACTCGCTCGAGTCTTCGGTTCCATGTAACCTCATCCTTCTCAACGACGCTATCCATGAAGAGATCAAGCAGCCACTCCAGCTTGATCGTACTCGCCAGTTTGATCGTTACGATCCGCGTCCGATCGCTGCCCGCCCTTTCACGCAGTTCTGCCTCGACCGCGACCATAAACTCCTCGTGACGGACAATGCTTGACCTTGAGAGACGCGCTGCTCCTCCCGTCGACAGAAGAACGCCGGGTTCCTCCTCATTCCCTTTGGCTCCCCCATCAGCCCGAGCTATCCTGCGTGCGACTCGATCGGGAAAGGCCGTCAAGATTGAAATAAGCATCGCCTCTTCACGTTCGACAGATGTCAGGTGCGCGCCGATTACCGCGCGATCGATTCCTCTGAGAAGCTGCCTTCGAACGCGATCCACCGACTCGAGCGCCGCCGGATCAAGTGACATCTCCCGGACCGTTTCGCGATCGAATCTGCTCCGCTGAGCTGTCGCAAACCTGTCCATTCGATCAAGCACGTCTGATGCGCCCGCATGTTCCGCCCTCGCGAAGCGTCGCGAACCGGCAAACGTGCTCGCCCCGGCGATGTCTCCTTCAGAGATCAGGGCCGCCAGAGTAGCGCCGTCTTCCCCTATCCCCCGCGACTCACATTCCACGATCAGACGCGCGAGACGCGGATGAATTGGAAACTTCAGCATCCGCTTGCCAACGTTCGTCAGAATTCCCTCGTGATCGATGGCGGCGAGCCGGCTCAACAGAGACTGCGCGGCAAGCAATGATTGCTCCGCCGGACGCTCGAACCATTCAAACCGGGCTGGCTCCGAAATCCCCAGGGCCGATAACTCAAGCACCGCCTCCGCCAGATCCTCGCGCGCTATCTCCGGTTTATCGAACTCCGGTCGCACGCTGTAATCCGCGTTTGTGTAGAGCCTCAGACACCAGCCCGGTCGCGTCCTTCCAGCACGTCCCGCTCGCTGCTTTGCCGCCGAGCGGCTGATCCTCGATGTATCAAGAGCGGGTAGACCAGTCCAGGGCGAATGTGATGCGACCCGCGCGAGGCCGGAGTCAATGACTGCAACCACCCCATCGATGGTGACCGAGCTTTCAGCAACGTTGGTTGCGAGGATCAGCTTTCGTCGATCCGCCTTTCGTACAGCGCGATCCTGCTCACCTGCGGAGAGGTCCCCGTGCAGCGGTAGTACAATGAGGTTTTCTGCCTCCGCGACCTTGCGACAGCTCGTCATCGCTCGTCTGATTTCCGCGGCTCCCGGGAGGAAGACCAGGATATCGCCTTCGTGTTCTCTGGAGACAACGCCTCGGACGGCCGATTCAACCTGGTCGGAGAGCGGTCGTGGATCAGCCTGCGCGAGATGCTCGATGGTCACGGGGTACAGGGACCCGGGAACTTGAAAACAGGGCGCATCAAGAAAAGCGGAGACTGTCTGCGCATCTAGCGTCGCAGACATGACGACGATCCTCAGGTCTTTCCGCGCTCTGTCCTGCAGTCGTCGCAGTAATGCAATCCCAAGGTCTCCCTGCAGGTGACGTTCGTGGAATTCATCAAGAACCACCACGCCAACATCCTCGAGGTTGCGCTCCGCGACAAGACGCCGGGTGAGAATGCCTTCGGTAACAAACCTCAATCGAGTCTCGCGGCTGGAAACGTCGTCGTACCGCACGGTTCAACGACGACGACCTCGCGGCCCGCCGCGAAACCGTTATCCATCAGCCAGGGCGGAACTCTCGTGGTTTTGCCGGCGCCTGGAGCTGCCTGGATGATGAGGTTCCGGGACGCGCGCAATGCCGCACCCATTTCAGGCAGAAAGTCATCGATGGGCAAAGGCTGGAGAGGCATCCGTCAAGTCCGGCAATGAAGGCGATAATCGTCGAAGCGGGCACAACGTCGAGCCTGCGAAACGGGTGACGATTTCCTGTCGATTCGCCCATCGGCCCTCACGTTTGAGATCTGGTGACCGTGCAAACTTTATGCTTCGGCACGATTTCAAGTCAACTTCACCTTTGAGGAACCTGCAACCAAATGTAATAATTTCGCCTCGAGTCCTCTTCGGTTTCGGCTTGAAGTGATCGAGCCGGTATCGATCAACTGTTAAACGAAGGAGAACCATGCTCTTCAAGACTTTTCTGGCGATGACCACACTGATCCTGAGCGGAGTGCTTCCAACTGGCATGCAGGACAACCCCTTCCTCGGAAAATGGGACATTACCGGCACCGGACAAAACAGCACCGCTGTCTATTGGCTGGAAGTGAAGGTCGAGGACGGTAAGCTCGCCGGGTACTTTCTTAACCGGAGCGGCAGCGTCCTCAAAGTCGCCAGTATAGCCGTCGAGAACGGAGAGCTTATCTTCACGCCCGCCACGACCGGCACCAGGCCCGCGGTGGTTCATCGAGCAAAGATCGATGATGGCCGACTACTCGGCCGCGCGGTCGATGGCAATTCGACGATCACCTGGATCGGCCAGCGGCCGCCTAGATGGGGTGAGTTCAACGCCAACGGCAAACATCAATTTGGTTCGCCTGTTGAGCTCTTCGATGGAAAGACTCTCGCCAAGTGGGACGTCCAGGTCAAAAACAAGCCCTCGGGCTGGACAGTCACCGATGGCACGATGACCAATGAGCCTGGCGCAAATAACCTGGTTTCGATGCATCGCTTTCAGAATTTCAAGATTCACGCGGAATATAGGCTCGAGGAAAAGAGCAATAGCGGCATCTACCTGCGTGGTCGCTACGAACTACAAGTTGTGGATGACTTTGGCAAAGAACCGGAGATTCACGGACACATGGCCCTTTATAGTCGCGTCATGCCACTGGTCAACGCCAGCCTCGCGCCCGGGCAGTGGCAGGTTATGGAAGCGATCATCGTCGGTGACCAATTGACGGTCTTTCTCAACGGAAAGAAGGTCCACGATAACATCGAAATCGGCGGAATCACCGGCGGAGCACTCGATAGCGATGAAGGCGCTCCCGGGCCAATCATGATCCAGGGCGATCACGGCAAAGTATGGTTTCGCAAGATCACCGTGACGCCGATCTCAAAATAGAAGCATCGCTTGCTCAGCGAGGACCTAACGGCGTATCCGGGCACGCCCCGGCTCCCGTGGTATGCTTTCCAACAAGAGCACTTGAGCACCCTGGACAATGAGGAGCTGAAATGACGCGCGCACTCTTTCGACGACAACTGGCCTCGCTTTTGATCGTGATCGCACTACTAACGCCGTGGGGCGCCGTGAGTGCGGTGCAATCCGTCAGTCAGGATTCGTCAAGGCTTGCGGGCCGGCGCAATATCGGTCGCGTCCTTGACAAGCTGCGTGCTGGCAAGGCCGTGACCATTGCATATCTTGGAGGGTCGATCACCGCGGGCGCCGGAGCGAGCGATCCTTCAAAGACTTCTTATCGCGCCCTTCTTACTGAATCGATGCGGACGAGATACCCGCACTCGCGAATTACCGAAATCAATGCGGCTGTCATTGGAACGGGCTCGCTCTATGCGTCGATGCGGGCACGCCGCGATGTGATCGCACACAAGCCCGATCTCGTCTTCGTTGAGTTCGCGGTTTACGATGCAGCTGAAAAGGAAGACGTCGCGAAGCGAGCAATGGAGGGCATCGTCCGCCAATTGCTCACCGTGTCGCAGCCACCCGAAATCGTTTTTGTCTATGCGACAAATCCGGCACGAGCCGCTCGCGTTGAATGGCACGAGGCAGTCGCACGGTACTACCGGCTCCCGTCGGTCAATCTTCAGGACCAGGTGTGGTCGATGTTTGATGCCGGCGCGGCAGTGCAGGCATCGTTCTGGACTAACGGACTCAATACTTCCGATGAAGGGCATCGCGTCTTCGCAAAACTCATCGGCGACTTTATTCTGGATCAGGAGAAGCAAACGAGTTCGGAGCTTGTCAAATCCCTTCAGCCGCCCTTCCTCAGTGACGAGCTGACCTATGGCGAGTTGATACCGGTGGCGCAGCTAAAACACGAGGCGACGTGGAGAAACGAGCCTGTGGCTGATCGCGCTCTGCCTTCTCATCTACTGGTTAGCGATAAGGCAGGAACCCAGTTTGAGACGGTCTTCGAGGGCACGGTGGCGGGCCTTGCGTACCGGATGGGTCCCGATGGCGGTTCGATGGAATGTCTGATAGACGGAAAGCCGGCGCCAGCACCGCTCGCTAAGATCGATACCTATGATGCGACACATCACATCGCAGCGAGCATCATCAGCGGGCTCGGCCCGGGAGAGCATCGTCTCACAGTTCGCCTCATCGCCGATAAGAACGTCAAAAGCGTCGGAACGCAGATCCGACTTGGCTACCTGCTGGTTGGGGGTCAGAGACCTGAGCGACTGTAACCGCGGGATTATTGGAGCGCCTGCCGTGGCCATTTTTTCGCGATCAGATTTCGAGCACGACAGGAATAATCATTGGACGACGACCGGTCTCCTTCTGAATAAATCTCTTCAGTTCGAGGCGAATTTTCTCCTTGATCACCGCCCAATCAACACGCTCTTCGTGGCTCGCACTGGCGACGGTCTCCCCGACAATCACTCTCGCCTTCTGCAGGAATCCATTTCCGTCATCGCTCAGGGCGAGGCCCCTTTGCACGACCTCAGGTGCGGATTCAAGCTCGCCCGATGCCTTGTTGATCGCGACGATCGGAAGCACAATTCCGTCGTAAGCGAGGTGTTTGCGATCTCGAAGGACGAGGTCGTCGATACGGCCATAGCCTGAATCATCGATAAGGGTCCGCCCGACGGTGACTTTGCTTGCCACCCGGGCACTCGTTTCATCGAGTTCGATCACATCTCCACTTTCTGAGAGGACAATCGAACTCCGTGGCACACCCCATTTTTGCGCAGCCTCGGCGTGGCGGTAAAGTTGCCGCGTTTCGCCGTGAATCGGAATCAGGAACTTCGGCCGCACCGCGTGATACATGATCTTGAGATCATCCTGACGACCATGCCCGGAGACGTGGATCCGTGCCGTCCCTGAATCGATGACATGTGCGCCTTTCTTAAAAAGATGATTCATCATTCTCGAGATGGACTTCTCATTGCCAGGTATCTGACGGGCCGAGAGAACGACGGTGTCATCCGGGAGCACGTTCGCGTCCTTGTGGTTGTCGACCGACATGCGAGCAAGCGCAGACATCGGTTCGCCCTGACTTCCAGTGACAAGAAAACAGACCTCATCAGGAGACAGTCGCTTGGCCTGTTGCGGCGTCACCAGCAAATCATCTTCGATATCCAGATATGCATGTCTCTCTGCGGTTTCGACGTTTCTGATCATACTGCGACCAAGAAGCGCGACACGACGGCCCGATTCCGCAGCCAGGTCGAGGACGATCTGCAGGCGGTGAATGCTGGTTGCGAAGCACGAGACGATCACCCGGCCTTTGCACTCCTCGAATATCTTCTCGAATGCCGGGATAACGACCTTTTCAGAACCAGTCCTTCCTTCACGCTCGACGTTGGTTGAGTCGGCCAGCAACGCGAGGACACCCTTATCTCCGAAATCGGTCAGCCCGGGAAGATCAATCGGCTCTCCCTGGACCGGAGTCTCGTCAACTTTGAAATCTCCGGTATGTACCACGACACCGACCGGCGTCGTGATGGCAAGGGCTACACAATCGACCAGTGAGTGAGAAACGCGAATGAATTCGACGCCGAACTGTCCGACTTGAAAACTTTCGCGCGCGCGGATCGTATGCATCTCAACCTTATCGATCAGACCGAACTCCTGCAAACGCCCTTCAACAAGCCCGAATGTAAAGCGGGTCGCATAGATAGGTGGGTTGACGATTTGCAGCAGGAAAGCGAGCGCGCCAACGTGGTCTTCGTGTGCGTGAGTCAGGACGATCGCGCGAATTTCGTCGCGATGCTCCGCAATGTAACTAAAGTCCGGGATCGCAATGTCAACGCCGAGAAGGTCTTCGTCGGGAAACATCATTCCACAGTCGACAATGATCATCTCCCCGCCGAAGCGAAAGGCGGTCATGTTCATTCCGAACTGACCAAGGCCGCCAAGCGGCGTAATTTCCAGTCTGCCAGATGCCATATTCTACTTTCTGCCTTACTGTGACGGCTCCCTTCGTGGAAGCTGCACCTCATTTGAGTATAGCGCACGCCTCCTGGGATCGAAGGCTCACATCGGACGCGGTGTCCTTTTCATCCCGGCGATAGCGTCTGACAGCCGGGCGATTTCGGCCGGCTCAAGAGTCTCTGCGCGCCGGCCAAGATCGAAAGCGCAATCTGAGATTCGCTGAGAGTAGTCTGCGAATGGGATCAGTCCCAATCGACCGCTCCCGGAACGAAGATTGTTGAGTATCGTCTTGCGTCTCTGCGAAAAAAGCACCTGAGCAAGCTCGAAAAAGAGTCTTTCGTCGGCCACGGCCACCTTCGGCATGGGGGGCAACCGCAGTCTGACTAAGCTCGAATACACCTTTGGCGAAGGGCGAAAAGCGCCCGGAGGTATATCAAAGAGTCGATCAAGTTCGCAGTGAAATTGCGACAAGACTGAAAGGTAGCCATATTCGTTGCCGCCCGGCCTGGCGATCATCCGATCAACCACTTCCCGCTGCAGCATGACGACCATCTCTGAAATACACCCCCGAAACTCGATGAGGCGCTGAATCAGGGGGGTCGCGATGTTGTAAGGAAGGTTGCCGATGACTCGAGCGCGTTCATTCGCTACGAGTCGGCCAATCCGGACGGCCTG
>JBDTUW010000137.1:0-8462 GCA_040007555.1 Acidobacteriota bacterium
TGCTGCGTGTCGGCCGCGGCGGCCTGCGCATCGAGCGCGGCAACATCAGGTCCATCGAAACTCTCGCGCAGATCCCAGTCGTGCTGGGCCAGCTCGCGCAGCTCCGGGTTACCGGGATAGCGCCGCGCGAACCAACCGGGCAGGCCGTCGCCGTAGCGCCCGAGGTTGCGCACCCGCGGCGGATGGCCTACCGCGAACCCCTGCGCCTCCTCGCCAAAGGTATCGCTGCCCATGTAGAGGTTGGTCTTCTCGACGCCCTCGGCCAGCACCTCGGCCAGCCGTGAACGGTACGCGCGGTGGTAGATGCCCAGGCGCTGCGGCGCGTCGACGCCTTTCATTTCGCGCAGCAGGCCGGCCAGCGCATCGCCGTGAACCTGCACCGGGTTCAACACATAGGCCGACAGGATGTGCTGCAGATTTTGTAGCGGTTCAGGTCCAGCAGACAAGCACTGCAGGCCGATTGGGGCATTGACCTGGGGCGCCGGATCGAACACTTCACCGGCGATGCCGCGCGCCACGTTGATTTCGTCCAGCAACTCCTGCAGCGGCGGGATGCGGTCGTCGCGCTCGACCATGGTGGCCACCCGGCCGAAGCGGCGGCAGGCCTCGCGGTAAAGCTCCCACACCGGCGGCGCCACCGGGTGGTCGTGTGTGTCCACGATCCAGTCGCCGTGGTCTTCGTGGCCGGCCAGATGGATCTGTTGCACCCGGTCCGCGGGCAGGCCGTCCAGGTAGTCCAGCGCATTGAAGCGGTGGTTGACGCTGCTCACGTGGATGTTGTTGACGTCCACCAGCAGCAGGCAGTCGGCCTCGCGCGCAATGTGGCTGAGAAACTGCCATTCACTCGCGGCCGAATCCCTGAAGGCGATCTGCTTTCTTGACGGGCACGGTGAAAAGGCACTCACCGACTCCGAAGGTGAGGGTTACTCCTCCATCGACGCGAACCTGAAGAAGGAGAACTACGAAACAAAGGCGGTCAGTCTGGTAACGATGAGCGAGGTGCCGTCGGATTGTGCTGTGCTTGTAGTTGCCGGGCCCAAGCGACCGTTGCTGCAGCCCGAAGTTGCGATGATCGGCAAGTACCTGGATGGAGGGGGTAAGGCTTTACTCCTCCTTGATCCCGATACGGATACGCAGCTGACCGAGGTTTTGAAGGCGTGGAACGTCGATGTCGGAAATAACACGGTGATCGATGTGAGCGCGGCTGGCCAGATGTTTGGCGGCGGACCGTATGCTCCGCTGGTTCTGACATACGGACAGCATCCAATTACCAAGGATTTCGTCAGGACCATGACCATCTTCCCGTTCGCACGTTCGGTGAAGGTGGGCGAGGCTTCAGGCTCGGGAGTTTCCGGCGCGACACTCCTGACTACATCGGAGGCAAGTTGGGGCGAGTCAGAGATGAAGGCTGGCGGAACGCCGCAGTACGACGAAGGGAAAGACCTGAAGGGCCCAGTGACGCTGGGAGTGGCCGTCAGCAAATCGGTCGTCGGCAAGGAAGCGCGACTGGTGGTTATTGGCGATTCCGACTTTGCGGCGAATCGCGCAATCGGCTTTCAAAGGAATGGCGACCTGTTTCTGAACTCGGTCAACTGGCTGGCGCAGGATGAAGACCTGATCTCGATCCGTCCAAAGAGTCAGACCAACCGGCGCGTCGATCTCTCCGCAAGTCAGCAAAACCTGCTGTTCTGGCTCTTCGTGTTAGTGATGCCACTCGCGGTGCTTGGTACGGGAGCTTATGTCTGGTGGAAACGACGGTAGGCGGATTTTAGATTTTAGATTTTAGAGTTTGGATTGAAGAACAGGCTAGGAATTGGGATATCATCTGATTTTGGATTTTAGATTTTGGAGTTTGGATTGAAGAACACATTAGGAATTGGGATATCGACATCTGATTTTGGATTTTGGATTGCCGAAGGAGATGGTCGGGGAGCCGCAGCGCTTAGATGAACTCCCCTCAAATCCAGAATCCGGGAATCCGGGAATCGACAACCCACAATCTACAATCTACAATCCCAATCCTCCGGCAATCTAAAATCTAAAATCTAAAATCCAAAATCAGATTAGGCTGCTGCTACAACCTTCTCGGCCGCATCTTTCATACCGTTGGCGACAATAAAGTTTAGCCCCGACTCCCTGAGTACCTTCTGGCCCTCTTCCACGTTGGTACCCTCGAGGCGCACGACGATCGGTCGCTTTACGTTGAGCTTACGCGCTGCCTCAACCACTCCACGCGCCACCATATCGCAGCGGACAATCCCCCCAAAGATATTGATTAGCACCGCTTTGACGTTGTCATCGGCCAGGAGAATGCGGAAGGCATTCTCGACTCGCTCCTGAGAAGCGCCGCCACCAACGTCAAGAAAGTTGGCCGGCTCGCCACCCGCCAGCTTGATAATATCCATGGTAGCCATCGCCAGGCCGGCGCCGTTGACCATACACGCAATGTTTCCATCGAGCTTGATGTAATTGAGATCGTACTTGGAGGCTTCAATCTCAAGTGGCGCCTCCTCATTCAGGTCGCGAAGATCAGCAAACTCCTTGTGTCGATAGAGCGCGTTGTCGTCAAACGTGACCTTCGCATCGAGCGCGTACAGCTCGCCGTCTTCAGTCAGCAGGAACGGGTTGATCTCAACCAGCGAGGTGTCGAGTTCCGTCGCGGCCCGGTAGAGCGACAACATGAAGCGCGCAGCCTTCTGGATCAGTTCGTGAGCGATGCCCAGGCCAAAAGCCAGCTTTCGGGCCTGAAACGCCTGAAAGCCCACCGCGGGATCGATGTACTCCTTGAGTATCTTTTCAGGGGTGTGCGCCGCAACCTCCTCGATGTCCATGCCGCCGGCCGACGAGGCCATAAAGACCAGTCGCGAAGTCGAACGATCGAGCACGATGCCCAGATAGAACTCGTGCTTGATCCGGAGTCCTTCCTCAATCAGTAAGGTCTTCACGACTCGGCCTTCCGGCCCTGTCTGGTGCGTGATGAGGGTCATCCCGAGTATGGCCCCCGCAATATCGTGGACATCCTCCGCCGTGCGGGCCAACTTCACGCCCCCGCCCTTGCCGCGCCCGCCCGCGTGAATCTGAGCCTTGATCACCACTGGAAGGCCAAGCTCCTTTGCGGCAGCTTCCGCCTCCTCAACCGACCGCGCAACGATGCCGCGCGGCACCTTGACGTCGAACCGTCGGAGTAATTCCTTTGCCTGATACTCGTGAATCTTCATAAATGACCCCGTCCGATTTTGGATTTTAGATTTTGGACTTCAGATTCCAGAATGATTGTAGATTTCAGCTTCTGGATTCTGGATTGTTGATACCGGTTTAGCAAGGTGATCCTCCTATCAAGCATCGCCCGCAATCGAAAAATCGGCGATCTGAGCAACAATGAATCACCTCCAGGATGAAGATGAGGCTGCATTTGGCAATACAAGATCCACAATTGCCGTGCCCTTCATCAATCCCAAATCTAAAATCAAAAATCATGCTGTTTGGTCGTGAATGATCTTCCAGCCATCAGCAAACTTACGAAAGACGAGGGTGAAGATGCCTGTCGGTTTGCTGCCGTCTGAAAGGGACAACTGAAAGCGTCCGCGCACGAACGCCGCTTCAGGGCCAAGCAACTTTATGTCCAGCTCGCTGAACGTCAACTTGCCCATTTCGCGGCCCTCGGATAGATAGCTCGTGCGGTACCTTTCAAGTGTCGAATCCCACCCAGTAATCTTTTTTCCACCCGAGAAGAAGCTCAATTCTGGAGATTTCCAGTATCCCTCCATGAATGCCTCGAGGCGGCGTTCATTCCAAGCCTCCTGCTGTCTCGTGAGCACGCTTCGGATCGCAGCCATATCACCTTGCTCCCTGCCCGATCGGGCGGCTTGTTTCGCGAGTCCAATCGGTAAGGGCTGCAGACACAATGCTATAGCGCTCATGAGAATCATCTGGCAGATTCGTAATCTATAATCACCGCGTCTCATAGATTCCTCCCCGAAAGCGATCGGACTTCCGCTGAAACTGACTTTCTTCGACTCCACTGGTATAATTCGAGTCGCTATGTCTGAACGAAACGGACCCCGGGCTAATCGACACAATCGAGGCGACTCACTAATCGACAGGCTGACAAATCTTATGATGCCGCTGGAGGACTTCTTCCGGCGCGCCACCTTTGTCGCCCTGCTCGTACTCGCCATTATCGCCGGCGGGCTAACCGGTCTTGTCACCGCTTACCAGGCGACCTTTTCCAGTTTTGCCATCGAGGTCGACAGCCTCTCAGAGTATCGCCCGCCCGAAGTCACTAAGGTCTATGCCGACGACGGAAAGACGATCATCGGTGAGCTGGCCCTCGAGCGCCGCATTCCCCTCGCCTATGAGGAGATTCCCGAGCGCATGAAGCAGGCAATCCTTGCAATTGAGGATACCCGTTTTGACGACCATATTGGAATTGACCCTGTCCGTGTCGTCGGCGCCTTTGTTCAGAATCTGGTCAGGAACCGGCGTGCACAGGGAGCATCCACCCTGACCCAGCAGCTGGCTCGCCTCCTCTTCCTGAGTCCCGAGAAGACCTATACTCGGAAAGCGAAGGAGGTCATGTACGCGCTGCAGATCGAGCGCGTTTACACCAAAGAGCAGATCATGACGCTCTATTGCAACCAGATATTTCTGGGCGGCGGCGCTTATGGGATCGAAGCAGGCGCCAACTACTACTTCAGCAAATCCGCGAAAGATCTGAGCCTCGAGCAATTCGCGCTACTGGCGGCAATTCCAAAGGCGCCATCGCAGTATTCTCCTGTGCATCATGCCAAGGTTGCGCGAGATCGCCGCAATCTTGTTCTCCAATCGATGGCCGAGGCGGGATTCGTGCCACAAAATGAAGTAGATGAGGCAAAAGAGAAACCACTCGGCCTCGATCTCGACGATACCCGCGGAAAGCACGATCGCTCCCCCAACGCCTATTTTGTCGAGGAAGTCCGCCAGGAACTCCAACGATTGCTCGTCGAGAAGCACAAGGAAGACGCCATGGACGTCTACCGCGCCGGGCTCAGTGTCTATACCACACTTGATGCGAAGGCGCAGCTGATGGCGACCAGGGCGGTGCGAAAGGGCTTGTTGAACTACGAAAAGCGACACGGCGCGACGCGGCTCAAGTTCGACAACCTTGTCGACAAAGGAAATATCGCACTCGAGGACTATCGCCATCCTTCCTGGAGCGCTGTCCCCCAGGGTGGCGATTCATTGACCGGCCTGGTCATGGAGGTAAGTGATCGCCAGACGGTGGTCTCGTTCGGCTCATATCGAGCGACAGTTACGGCGAAGGACACGGAAGCGTTTGGTCGTTCGCTTGCCAAGCTGTTCAAACGCGGGGATCTCGCCGAGTTTGAGATTCTAAGTGTCGACGAAGCAAAGCGAGCAGTCACGGTCAAGCTTGAACCTGAACCCCGTGTGCAGGGAGCGCTGGTGCTTCTCGACGCCAGTTCAGGTGAAATCAAGGCGATGGTCGGCGGCTATAATTTCGCGACCAGCAAATTCAACCACGCAACTCAGGCAAATCGGCAAACAGGATCGGCGTTCAAACCCTTCATTTATGCGGCCGCCCTCGAGCAGGGACTAAGACCAAACGACATAGTCAACGACGCTCCCTTCAAGAGGGGCAACTGGGTGCCTCACAACTACGACAACAATTTCATGGGTGCGATGCCGCTGCGCAAGGCGCTGGCCTTGTCCCGCAATATCCCGGCGGTGCGTGTCCTTGATGAAATCGGCGTCAACAACACGACGCAGTTAGTGAGAAGGCTTGGTCTGCCAAACCCGATGGCACCATTTCTCCCGTCCGCGCTGGGGGCCACCGAGGAGCCACTGCTCGCCATGGTGTCGGCGTATTCCGCATTTCCAAACGGGGGTGTCCGTGTCGAACCAGCGCGGATACGCAAGGTGGTTGATCGCGATGGCAACGTCATCGATGAGGCAAAACCCAAGTCATTCAAGGCAATCTCGACCTACGTCGCGGCTCAGATGGTCGATATGATGCAGGGCGTCGTTCAATCGGGCACTGCTGCGTCTGCAAATTCCCTGGGTCGGGAGCTGGCCGGAAAGACCGGAACCGTCAATGACTACACGGACGCATGGTTTATTGGTTATACGCCCAGTGAGGTTTGCGGCGTCTGGATTGGCTATAGCGATAACAAAAAGACATTGGGAAAAGGCGAATCCGGTTCATCCGCGGCGCTACCTTTCTGGATCGATTTCATGAAGGAGTACTTGAGCGGCAAGCCGAAGGAGAAGTTCGGGCCGATCCCGCCAATTCCCGACGATCTGAAAGTAACGCAGGCTACGCGCTCCAAAGAGAGGGCGGCAGAGATGGAGCGAATCGCCGCGCAGGGAGGGGACATACTTCCGGGTTCGTCGGATATACCCAACCTCGACCCGCTGGCAAATGTTGCCGCTCCGACACCAACGCCTGAGCCACCACCACCTCCTGCACCCGTCAGGGTAGTCGTGCCGCCACCGCCAGCTCAGGTGGAAGCAAAGCCTAAGGCCTCTGTCCAGGAACCAGTCAAGAAGGGGAAAAAGGGCAAGGGCAACGATAACTGACGTTCATCCTCGCGGCTTGTCGTGACAAGTCATGCCCAAGGGCCCGAGATCAAGCCGACATTTAGAATGCGTTGGACGCGATCACAGTGAATGCGATCGGAAATGGAGCGACCGTGTCTTCAGAAGGCGTTGATTTGGGGATGATGGAGGTTCCGGAGCTACGGTTCCTGCGCAGAGGCAAGGTTCGGGATCTTTATGAAGTAGACGAAGGCCACCTGTTGCTCGTCGCCACTGATCGCATCTCCGCCTTCGATTGTGTGCTGCCCAATCCTATTCCGCACAAGGGGGCGGTGCTGACGCAGATATCGGCATTCTGGTTCGATCGGTTCTCAGGTGTGGTCAGCAATCATCTCCTTGCAACTGAGGTTGACGAGTTCCCTGCTGAGCTATTGGCCAGGATGGCTTCGAGTTCGCAGAAGGCGTTACGCGGGCGAACAATGCTGGTCCGTCGCACGGATGTGGTGCCCTTCGAGTGCGTCGTACGTGGGTATCTCGCCGGCTCGGGATGGAAGGAGTATCAGCAGACTCAGACGATCTGCGGCCATCGATTGCCCTCGGGCCTCGCTGAATCCGATCAGCTTCCCGAACCCATATTTACACCTGCGACGAAGGCGGAATCCGGGCACGACATCAATGTCTCCGTGGCTGAAATGGCGCAAGCTCTCGGTGGCGATCTGACAGGTCGCCTTGAAGAGATTAGCGTGCGAATCTATCGTGACGCGGCGTCATTTGCTCGCAGTCGCGGCATCATCATTTGCGACACCAAGTTTGAATTTGGAATACTAAATGGCAAGATTACGCTGATTGATGAAGTCTTGACGCCTGATTCATCCCGGTTCTGGCCAGAGAACACCTATCAGCCAGGAGGCCCTCAAGCCTCCTTCGACAAACAGTTTGTTCGGGACTACCTCGAGACTCTCGACTGGGACAAGCGCCCACCGGCGCCAGCCTTGCCAGCGGAAGTAGTGGTCGGGACAAGCGCAAGATATCTCGAGGCGTACCGGCTCATTACAGGGAAAGAACTGGCTACGTATTAGCCGTCGGTGGCAGCTCTTCTTCGCTCTCTGCCTCTGACCATCCGCGCCTCTGCGATAAGACGCCACGAAGACAGAAGAACATTTAGATCTTGGCCAGTTTAGCCAGAATCTCTTTCATGATCTCCGAAGTTCCGGCCCCGATCGTATGGAGTCTGGCATCGCGCCAGAACCTTCCCGCAGGATATTCTGTCGTATATCCAAAGCCGCCGCAGATCTGCATGCAATCGTAGGTGACACGTTGCTGCAGCTCGCTTGCGAATAGCTTGGCCATAGTGATCTCACGGACGCAGTTCTCGCCGCGATTCATGAGGTCGACGCCTCGATATGTAAGCCACTTCGCCGCTTCGATGCTCGTCAGATGCTCCGCGAACCGGTGCTTCCACACCTGGAATTGCGCGATCGGCTGACCAAAAGCCGTGCGCTCCTGCCCATACCCAATCGCGTATTCGAGCGCTCGCTCCATTGAGGCTACTGTCCCGACAGCAGACGCCAATCGCTCACCCTGAAAATTGTGCATTGTGTAATAGAAGCCGCGATTTAGCTCGCCCAGCAGGAATCGTTGCGGGATCCGACAGTTGTCGAAAAAGAGTTCCGCCGTGTCCGACGAAAGATTGCCGACCTTCTTGAGCTTCTTTCCAACCCCGAATCCCTTGACGTCAGTAGGCAGAATGACCAGCGAGACGCCTTTGTGGCCCTCCTCGCCCGTTCTTACCGCGAGAATGATGAAGTCGGCCCGAGTGCCATTCGTGATCCATAACTTCTGACCGGAGATCACAAAGTCGTCGCCCTCCATCCGCGCTCTGGTCTTGAGGTGCGCCACATCCGACCCGCCACCAGGTTCACTGATAC
>JBDTUW010000138.1:0-8448 GCA_040007555.1 Acidobacteriota bacterium
GATGTGGGGAACCTCGAAAACTTCGTTCCTGATGCACGCTCGCGGCATCGAACATCATTCGCACGGCGTGCAGAACGTGCTCGGCGCGATCAACATGGTTCTGGCTTCCGGGCGCATTGGGCGCGAAAACTGCGGTTACGCGACGATCACTGGTCAGGCCAACGGACAGGGCGGGCGCGAACACGGCCAGAAGTGCGATCAACTGCCCGGCATGCGTGATATTCACAATCCCGAACACCGCGCCTTCATCGCCAACATCTGGGGGATCGACGAAAAGGAAATGCCCGGCGCGGGCGTGGACGCGTACGAACTGATCCGCAAGATTGACCGTGGAGAAATCAAAGGGCTGCTTTCGCTCTGTTTCAACCCGCTGGTTTCGCTGCCCGACAACCGTTTCGTTCGGCAGGCGCTGGAAAAGTTGGAGTTTTACGTCGCGATAGATTTCTTCCTGAACGAAACGGCGCACCATGCGGACATCGTGCTGCCCGGTTCCTTGCAGGAAGAGGACGAAGGCATTGTCACGCAGCTTGAGGGCCGTGTCATCAAAATCAATCAGGCGGTTGATCCGCCGGGCGAAGCCAGACAGGACTGGCGCATCATCCAGGACATCGCCCGCGCGATGGGGCGCGAACGCGGCTTCACCTTCACTGAACCGCGCGAAATACTCGACGAATTGCGTGTCGCGTCGAAAGGCGGCATCGCCGATTATTCCGGCATCACCTACGAAAAGATCGAAAAGCAAAACGGCGTCTTCTGGCCCTGTTACAGCGAGGAACATACTGGTACGCCGCGGTTGTTTGAGCCAGGTTCGTGGAATCCTGTGGCGAAGGGCGCGGGGCCGTTTTACTTTCCCGACGGTAGGGCGCGCTTCAACGTCGCGCCGTACACGCCGCCCGCCGAAGACGTGGACGAAGAGTATCCGATTATCCTGACGACTGGCCGCGTGGTTAGCCAGTTTCTGTCCGGCACACAGACGCGGCGCATCGGGCCGCTGGTTGAACAGTATCCTGAACCGCGCATTGAGATGCATCCACAGTTGGCGGAAAAGCTTGGCATCAAGGAAGGCGATTGGGCGACGGCGGAATCACGGCGTGGGGCGATAACCTTGCAGGCGCAGGTAGTCACGACCATTCGCCCCGACACGATTTTCATTCCCTATCATTGGCCGGGCAGAAAGAGTGCGAACCAGTTGACCATTTCCGCGCAAGACCCGATTTCAAAGATTCCCGAATACAAGGTCTGCGCGGTGCGCGTGCATAAAACGAGCGAGGATGCAAAAAGCTCGTAGCATCGCCTTCGGGCGGAAACGCCGGTTATCGCGGCCTTCCACCTGAAGGCGGCGCTACGAACATGGAGAATCATGGCATTTCCTTCGCACATGGAATTTTTCATTGATCCGAACCGTTGCATCGGCTGCGAGTCGTGCGTGCAGGCGTGCAGCGAGTGCGACACACACAAAGGTCATTCGATGATTCACCTTGAATATATCGACCGCGCGCATTCGGTGCAGACCACGCCAATGGTTTGCATGCATTGCGACCAGCCGACCTGCGCCGAAGTCTGCCCGGCGGATGCGATCAAGCGCTCTGAGGACGGCGTGGTGCAGTCGGCGCGCAAGCCGCGCTGCATCGCTTGCAATAATTGTGTGCTGGCCTGCCCGTTCGGCGTGCCGAAGATGAAGACAGAATTAAATCTGATGATGAAGTGCGATATGTGCTACGACCGCACATCGGCGGGCAAACGGCCCATGTGCGCGACGGTTTGTCCCAGCGGCGCTCTGTTTTTCGGCACGCGCGAAGAAGTTGAACAGTTGCGCCCGCGTTCGACGGCAATCAATCAGTTTCAGTTCGGCCAGCAAACCATCACGACAAAGGTCAATCTGATGACACCCAAAGTAGCACACGCCGAATACGTGGACGTGACGGCGGGCATGAACGAACAGTCCATCGGCAAGCAGATCACCTTTAACATCCTTGACGTGATCAGCAATCCTGGGGATTGAGCCGCGGAAATGAAGAGATTGGCGAGCAGATTTGTTTTGGCGTTGGGCCTGGCAGCGGGCGTGGCCTGGCCGTTGCCGTTCACATCGGCCAAGCGTCAAGAGCAATCGCAGGATTCACAGGCGATCGGCTATCGCCACGCGGTCAGTCAGGACGCCATCGCGCGCTTGCAGCGGCGAATCAACAGCGGCGAAGTCAAACTTGAATACTCCGAAAAGAACGGCTATCTGGAATCGGTCTTGAAGCATCTCAACGTACCGGCGTCGTCGCAGGGACTGGTCTTTTCCAAAACGAGTTTTCAACTGCACCGCATCATGCCCTCCAGCCCGCGCGCGATTTATTTCAACGACGAACTGTACGTCGGCTGGGTGCGCGGCGGCGATGTACTGGAACTGGCCGCGGTGGATCCCGAGTTGGGCGGCGTCTTTTACATGCTGGATCAGGAGAAGATGGCGCGACCACGGTTTCAGCGCAATGACGAGTGTCTGCAATGCCACGCCACGAACAGCACGCGCAACGTGCCGGGTTTCCTCGTGCGCTCTGTTTACCCGGATGCGCGCGGATATCCAATTGCCCCGCTCGGCAGTTTTATCACCACACACTGCAGTCCGCTTAAGGATCGTTGGGGTGGTTGGTATGTCAGCGGCACGCACGGCAGCGAGCGTCATTTGGGCAACATGCGCTTCGAGGAAAAAGGCACGGAACACAACCCGGCGCAACTTGGCAGCCAGAACCTGACCAATTTGGAACCGCGCTTCAATACATTGAGCTACCTCACGCCGCACAGCGACATCGTGGCGCTGATGGTGCTGGAGCATCAGACCCAGGCGCACAATCTGATCACCAAGCTCGGCTACGAAACGCGGCTGGCGCTGCACGCCCAGCAAGTGATGAACCATGCTCTGAAGCAGTCGAACGACGAAATGACGGACAGCACGCGCCGCCGCATCAGGCACGCGGCGGAAGACCTGGTTTGCTATCTGCTTTTCGCCGGAGAAGCGACATGGCAATCGCCAATCAGCGGCACAACCAGTTTCGCCAGGGAATTCGCCGTCCAGGGGCCGCGCGACAAACAGGGCCGTTCGCTGCGCGATCTGGATTTGAAGCAAAGGCTTTTCCGGTATCCGTGCAGCTATTTGATTTATTCGGAAGCCGTCGATGCCTTGCCCGGACCGGCGCTGGACGAACTGTACAAGCAACTCTGGCTGGCGCTAACCGGCGAGACCAAAGACAAGGAACTGGCGGCGATCCCAGCAGTGGATCGCCGGGCCGTGCTGGACATTCTGCGTCAGACCAAGCCGAATCTGCCTGCGTACTTTCAACAGGAGAAATAACGGTGTCCATCCATCGCGAACACATGACCATCGCGCCCAACGGCCAATCGCCGGAAGCGCAGCCCAAATGGCGGCGGGATTTCCCGATTGACTGGCCGGAGGATCATTACGTCGCCCGGCGCGATTTCACCAAGTTCATGGTGCTGACCAGCTTCGCCTTTGTTGCCGGGCAGGCATGGATTGTCGTGCAAAACTTTTTGCGGCAGCGTCGCGGCCAGCCGCCTCTGCGTCAGATTGCAACCGTCAATCAACTGGCTGTCGGCCAATCGCTGGCATTCAGCTACCCGGCGGAGCACGATACCTGCCTGCTGGTCAGGACGGGCGAAAACAGGTTCGTCGCCTTCGATCAACGCTGCACGCATCTGTCCTGCGCCGTAGTGCCGGAACCAGACAAGAAGCGTTTCTTTTGCCCCTGCCACAACGGTTCGTTCGATCTGGAAACCGGCAAGCCGCTGGCCGGACCGCCGCGACGGCCGCTGGCGCGCATCAAGCTCGAAATCGTCAACGAAGCGATCTACGCCGCCGGTGTTGAACTCAGTATGGTCTGAAACATGAAACGTCATCGGGGTCTTTTCCCTCTCTCGCGCGATCATCATCACGCTTTGGTTCAGGCCAGAAACCTGGGCCTTGCGGCTGCTTCAAATGATCCGGTCAATGTTCAACAGGTAGCCGAAGGTTTTGCGGGCTTCTGGGAGAGCGATCTGCAAGCGCACTTTTCGCAGGAAGAGCAAATCGTCCTGCCGCTGCTGGCCCAGGCTTCGCCGGACAGCAATGAAATCAGGGAAACGCTGAGCCAGCATGCGGAAATCAGACTGCTGGTTGCCGAGTTGAATGACAAACTCGCACGGCGCGAGGCGCTGGAAGCCAACCTGCTCGGCGCGCTCGGAGAAAAGCTGCGCCAGCATATCCGCTTTGAAGAGAATGAACTGTTCCCCGCCATCGAGGCCTCGGCGACGGAAGAAGAACTATGGCGAATGAACGAGCAACTTGAGAGAGAGCGATCACGGGCTGGACAGGCCGGCTGCGCGCTGTCACCGAAGCCGCAAGCAACGGAGGGGCGAGGATGAAAACGCCTCTTACACGAGACCAGAAAACGACGATTGTTTACGGCATTCTGTGCGTAGTGATCGTGCTGGTCGTGCTGCAACTGTGGCTGCTGACGGCGACGACGAACGCTTATCTGGGCGGCGATACGGTGGTCCTCTGGCCGGCGCTCGCGGCTAGCGCGATCTGCTTTTTACTCAACCTCGGATTGTTGCGATACCTGTACGCAATGGAGCGGTGAGCGCATGAACAGGTTTCTCAATCAGGTGGTGGAGAATCTGTTTCCGGGTTACTTCTCCCTGGTGATGGCGACCGGAATCATCTCGGTGGCGACTTACCGTTTGGAGATGCGAACGCTGGCCGTGGCGCTACTGGTCGTTAACCTCGCCGCATACGTGATTCTATGGTTGTTGACACTGCTGCGCCTGGCGCGCTTCCGCCCGCGCGTGCTCGCCGATTTAACCAGCCACGTCAGGGGGCCGGGATTCTTTACACTGGTCGCTGGAACCTGCATGCTCGGCTCCCAATTGGTCGTCATCTCTGGTTCATTCACTGCGGCGATGTGGCTCTGGCTTTGCGGTCTGGCGCTCTGGCTGCTGATCATGTACACATTCTTCACCGCCGTGATCATCCGCGAAGAGAAGCCGGCGCTGGAAACCGGCGTCAATGGGGCGTGGTTGATTGCCGTGGTCGCGACGCAATCCGTCTCGGTGCTGGGAACATTGCTGGCACCGCAATTCGACGCCGGGCGAGGACTGCTGCTCTTCTTTACGCTCGTCATGTATCTGATCGGTTGTGCCCTTTATCTCAGCATCATCACGCTCATTTTTTACCGCCTGACCTTCATTAAACTGAGCACTGCGGAACTGACTCCGCCCTACTGGATTAACATGGGCGCAGTTGCCATCACGACGCTCTCTGGCGCGACGTTGGTCCTGAGCGCGCCACAGTGGCCGTTTTTGCGCGAGATTCTGCCGTTTTTGACGGGCTTTACGCTCTTCTTTTGGGCAGCCGGAACGTGGTGGATTCCACTGCTTCTGATCCTGGGCGTCTGGCGGCACATTTATAAGCGGTTCCCGCTCACTTACGATCCGCAGTACTGGGGGATGGTCTTTCCACTCGGGATGTATACCGCCGCTACCTTTCAGCTCTCTCGAGCTACCGGACTGAGTTTTCTGCTGTACATCCCACGTTTCTTTGTCTACATCGCATTAATTACCTGGTTGGTGGTGTTTTTCGGTTTGATCAGGAGCCTGGTGAATGGAATAAGCCGCGTTATTCGTCATCAGAGTACCGAGGAACGGCTTCCGTAGTAGTTGGTCCTTCACGTCGCGAAATGCCGGTCTCCGACGCCCCGCATATCACGGCCGTTGCTGCACCACCGGAACCGCGATGTATGACGCATGCCGACCCGAGCGGAACACTCGCTGGGTAGCCCGCTGAAAGTCGGATTCTTGCGCCAGAAAGATGTTTGGCGCGAAGCGCTGTGGGTTGCGATCAATCAGGGGGAACCAGGTGCTCTGCACCTGCGCCATGATCCGGTGCCCCTTCAGGAAGACGTGATCGTTGGCAGGGAACCCGATCTCATAGCGTGTCACCGCATCCGGCACAATCGGCTCCGGGTTCTCCAAGCTGTTGCGATAGCGCCCACGCCGTACATCACCCGCGATCATCAGTTGAAAGCCGCTCAGCTTGGGATCGGGCTCGTACTTCTCCGGGTAAACGTCAATCAGCTTGACGACCCAATCGCTGTCGGTGCCTGTGGTTGAAGCAAAGAGGTTGGCGACGATCTTTCCCGATACAACGACATCTGCTGGCAACGGATCGCTGGTCCACGTCAGCACGTCGGGCCGATGATCCACGAACCGCTGATCCTCGACGAGCCAGGTTGGCCATCCTGAACGCACCTCAATCGGGCGCGGACGATAAGGCACCGGGTTCGCCGGATCCGAGATGTAACTATCGAATGCCCGTTCGGCAGTCGCCGGTGAATCGAATGACAGCGTTCTGTTCGCCTGGAAATAAAGACGCCGCGCAGTGACATTGCGTTTCGGCGGCCACGTATCGTGCCGCACCCACTCATTCGCGCCAGTTCTGAAAGTCAGCGCTTCGGGCAGATCAAGACTGCCCTTTCCTTTCAAGTGATACGCCAGAAACCGCGCCAGCACGTCCCGCCGATAGTAGGCCGCCGTCGCGCTGCCGAAATCTATGCGGCCCAGCTTCTGCCCGTCGCCTCTCGACCATCCGCCGTGATTCCATGGGCCGACGACGAGGAAGTTTTTGTTCGCCGCATCGTGCCGCTCCAGCAACTCGTAAATTTTGACGGGGCCATAGAAATCTTCCTGATCCCACCATCCCGCAACGTTCAGTGTCGGCACCGTCACGCGATTCAGCCATGGCGCGAAGCCTTGCCGCTTCCAGAACGCATCGTAATCGGGATGATTGACGAAATCGTTCCACGTCGGAAGCCGATGCTGGAGGTACTTCGCGTCTACATTCGAGAGCGGCCCCAACCCCAAATACCACTCATAGGCATCAAAGCGATCAATAACCGTCGTGACGTCCGTGATCTCTTTTGACGATTCCATCATATAGGCGTACTCGAAGCCGTAGCTCAGCCGAAATGCTCCGTTGTGATGAAAATCATCGCCGATCCACATATCCGCCGGAGAGGCTTGCTGGACGGCTGCCTGAAGCGCCGGATGCGGATCGAGCATGCCCATCACCGTCAGCCACGCGCCGTAACTTGTCCCAGCCATGCCGACGCGCCCGTTGTTGTTGGGGATGTTTTTGAGCAGCCATTCAATCGAGTCGTAAGCATCGGTGCTCTCATCAAACGCCTTCTTGTCTTGCGGATCGCGCGGCTGACGGAGCATGACAAACTGACCTTCTGACTTGAACCGCCCGCGAATGTCTTGCGAGACGATGATGTAGCCGTCCGCCATCAACTCTGGCAGCGCGGTGGCGATGCGTTGCGGACTGAGCGCGCCAGTGCCGTAAGGAGTTCTGAGCAGCAGGATCGGAAGTTTTTCAGCGGCTTGAGTCGGCGTGTAGATCTGCGTGTAGAGACGCACCCCATCACGCATCGGGATCATGACTTCGGTGCCAGTGAGAGACGCATTTGGTGCCTGCTGCCCATTGACGAGCGCAGCGGCCGCAAGGCAAACCAGCGCAGAGAGCGTGCGGCCGAATAATATTCTGGCTTTGATCATCTGTTCTTGGTTCCTTGTCCTTTATCCTGATCCTTCGACACGCGGTCAATCGGCGCGGGTCGTGGCGCTCGCTGCACCGGATTTTGCTCAAGCAGTTTCAGAGCTTCTTTGACTGCCCGTTCGAGTTGCGGATCGTGGCCTTTGATGACTTCAGACGGCGTGTACTCAACTTCAATGTCCGGCGCGACGCCGATGTTCTCGACATCCCATTCCCCCTTGAGGTTGTAGAACGCCAGGCTCGGCGCGGTGATACCGCCGCCGTCAATCGTTGACGGAGTGCCGAGCGTGCCGACCAGTCCGCCCCAGGTTCGCGTCCCGATGAGCGGCCCAATCTTCCGCTGATGGAAGTAAAAGGGGAGCGCGTCTCCGCCTGAGCCAGCCGATTCGTTGATGAGCATGACCTTGGGGCCGTAGATTCCGGCGATCGGTGAAGTCGTGACCCGGCCATCGCGCTGAGCGAAGTAACCCATCAGCTTGCGATCCAATTCGTTGACGATGTAATCCGCCACCATCCCGCCGTGATTGTAGCGTTCGTCAATGACCGCGCCGTCCTTGTCCTGCTGAGCATAAAAGTAACGAGTGAAATAGGTATATCCCGGCCCGGCGGTGTTAGGCAGCCACACGTAAGCCAAACGCCCGCCGGAAAGTTTATCCACCGTGCGGCGGTTTCCCTCGATCCAGGCTCGTGTTCGCAGAGCTTCTTCGCTCGCCACCGGCACCACGGTTATGAGCCGCGAGCCTTCTATTGAGGGCGCCTTATTGACTCGGATCAGCGTTTGTCTTCCGGCTGTTCCCTCGAACAAGCTGTAGGGATTGGCTGGCGACACGAGCGACTTGCCATTCACTTCGAGTAGGTAG
>JBDTUW010000139.1:0-8434 GCA_040007555.1 Acidobacteriota bacterium
GCAAATGAAATAGCCCTCGTAAAGTCCGTCCTTCTTGCGAAGGTCGTGGTGCATCTCGTATTCAACTGCGATCGTCGTGCACCACCACGGGTCTACCTTTTGCTCGGAGATGTACATATTGACACCTCGTCGTCCCAGCTTGAGGCCGTCGTGCGCATCGAGTTCCTTATACCATTCGTCAAGCGTCTTGCCGGTTGCGGCCTTTGCGGAGTCATTTGTCAGCGGATGATCAGCTTCGAGCTTGTACTTCAAAATTGGGCCTCCTCACGTTCATCTTTGATATCGGGCAGCTGGCGATCGCCCTCACCCACATGTTAAACACACGAGGCGCCCTCTTTAGCTGATCAAAACTTATTAGCGAACAATCGTGCCCGAGGGAAGCTCATTACTGACTGAGCGCATACGCTTCCTTCAGCCAGCCGATCAGTTCTTCGTCAATCGCGTCAGGCGAGGCGAGCTTGATTTCGTGATGAAAGCGGCGTGCGGACGTCTGTTCGGCTTTGTGAATACGTTGGCTGTCGAGTTTGCGGTCGCTCTTGATCGTCAGGATCAGGTAGTCTTTTCGGGTCGCCACACCGGCGAGGGCGCTGCCGCTGCGATGTGGATGGAAGTTTTCTTCGGCTCCCCGACAGTCGACCCGAATCTCTTAACGACGCGAAGAAGACGATCGTATATCTGGCGAGCTACTGGGGATTTCCCTTCAAAATGGCTATCAATGGTAAAAGATTCCATCTCACATCGCCTCCCGTTTCTCGGATCATACGCGAGGAATTCTAATCGCTGTCAGCAGGTAAGTGAAGGGCGAATTCTGGAAACATTACCCTGACGAGACAAAGAAAAGGCGCCCGGCAGCTACTGAATTCAATCAGCAGCGCGCCGGGCGCCATGGTTCACTCGTCGCCCTCTCGAGCTTAGTTGAAATCCTGTAGATTCAGAATCGCACCAAGCACTGCTCCGAGAATTGAGTACGAGCCGTTCGAGTAATTACCATACTGGTTTCGGCTGTGGTAACCGTCCTCATATCCGCGCTGGAAGCCCTCGCGGAAGTAGTAGTTGTATTCGGTCTGGTCGACATAGTACCCAGTAAAACCGTAATTGCCATCCTCATAGGCGTACGATTCCTGATAGCTAGAGCGCCATCCGTCCTCGCGATCCGCCTGGCCCGCTCTGAAACCTTCCTCATAGCCGAGACTGACGGCCTGCCGAAGGGAATCTGCGGCGTACTGATTGACTTCGTAGTATCTGCCACCACGCGAGTACCTGTAACTTGGCGCGGTGTAGTAGTACGGGTCGTTGTTATAGTCATAGCCACGGTAGTTCTGCAGTCGTCGCTGTTGGTCGCGCATCCGCTCCAGGTATTGCTGCTGGAACCGGTAGTGCGCGAACCGCCTTTGCTGCTGCAGCTGATAGGAACGCTGTTCCGCTATGCGATAACGCTGATCGAGATTCACTCGGTAGTGCTCGAGACGCTGTTGCTGCTCCCGAATGTTCTGCTGCTGGCGCTGTTGCGAGTAGCGCTCGAAACGCTGACTCTGCTGGCGGTTCTGCTGATCCCATTGACCGCGCTGATTGTTGCGCTGCTGCTGGTCCCACTGGCCACGATCGTTCCGTTGCGACTGCTGGCGCTGGACACTTTGCTGCCGCTGCTGTTGCTCCCATTGCTGGCGCTGCGCAGACTGTTGCTGCTGTTGTTGGTCAGCCTGCTGCTGCGAGCGCTGCATGTCGCGCTGTCGCTGAACAGACTGTCCTCTCTGCTGCTGCTGTCTCTGAGCCTCCTGCTGCTGCTCTTGCTGTTGTTGGCCAGACTGCTGCTGCGAGCGCTGCATGTCGCGCTGTCGCTGAATGGACTGGCCCCGCTGCTGTTCACGAGTCTGCTGCTGTCTCTGAACCTCCTGCTGCTGCTGAGCCTGCTGAGCCTGCTGCTGTTGTTGCTGCTGGGCCTCGTTGTTTCGCTGAGGGCGCTCTGGCCGCTGACGAACGGTCTGCGGTTGCTGCGCCCCCTGCGTTTGCTGCGCCCCCTGCGTTTGGTCCGACTGCTGCTGCTGTGCTTGTTGTTCTGATCGCTGCGCCCGCTGTGGTCGCTCCCCCTGGCGCTCACCTTGTCGTCCGCGTCCCTGCGCATTCACAAGCGTGGTGGTGACCGACAGTGACAACGCACCGATGACAACACCCTGGATTATTCTGTTAAAGATACTGACTCTCATCTTCATCCTCCTCGCTACCGTACAACCGCTCCTCGTTTTTGGTTAAATCCGGTCGAGCGCTTGGAGCGCAGCTGCCTCAACTCTCGGCCTTACTAATGCAACGTTCGTGCCGAGAATTTTACGATGGGTAATAAGGGTTTGCGGGTGCGGTGAATCGTTCGCGAACACGGATTCTGTACATTGGCAGACGAAATGGGTTACCAGGGGAAGGCTAAGTTAGTGAAAACAAACCCACAAACAGGCGGAATCGACCGGTCTCTGCGCTTCCAAAGGAAGGCTCGCAAGACGCACTCATCAGCGACGGCGCATCCATCGGTCAAACGCGCGCGCGAACCTCGCAGCAGAATGAGGCTCATTGCGGAAATAGAGCGCTGGCTCGATCAGTTCCAACTCCATCAGGGCGTACTGGTCAAATTGGGAAAACTGCGCGAATCGCTCCTCGCCTGTCAGCTCCCCGCGACCGTCGCGCACGTAGTCGACCCTCGCGTAAAGCGGCTCTACATCAAGAAGCCGAATGACTCCAAGACCGCGCTCTATCAGACCGGAATCGACCTCGACCGCCCGGATCTCGCCTCCATGCTCTTCCTGCACGCGAAAATCGTTCGCCTTCGGCGTTTTGAGAACCGTGTGACTGTACTCGCCGCCAAAATAGAAGAGCGAATACTCCCCCTCATCTACGACTGTCTGAATGAAAGGCTGAGCCATGTACTCTCGCTCACGAAAAAGAGTCTCGATCTCAACCGCTATCTCCGAAGCGCTGCCCCTCCTCACGCGAAAGGTGTCGTCCGCGCTCGCGCCAATTGCCGGCTTGATCACAATCTCGTCAGTTTCGAGAATATCAAACAACGCGATTAACCTTGCGTAGTCAAGATCGCGACCCCAGTGAGTCGGAACTACTCGCACACCGCACATCTCGAGCCCGCGAAGATATGACTTGTGCAGATTCCAGCGAACGAGCTCAAGCGGGTTCGCGAGAGTAGCCCGCGAACTGTCGATTTCCTCGAGCGTCTCAACAAACGCCTGAGGGTCCTTGTGATAGTCCCACGTTGTTCTGATGACGACGGCTTCGTATTTATCCCAGTCGACACCGGGCTCTCGACCATGGGCGCGCCAGGATACCGCATCGACGGTCCATCCAAGCTCGCGGAGCGGTTCAACGGCGAGCTCGTCATCGCTGACGAAGCCTTCAAGATTATCGGTAGTTAGAAAGGCACACTTCCGCATGGGCGTGTTCGTGCGAGCAGGACTCGTGAACACTCGCGCTGCCGATTGTTCTTTTTCTATTCAACCCGTTCGATCTTTAAGCGGCAACTCGCTTCGTCCCAATCAGCGAGCACGCGCCCGGCGGTCGACAGGCCGAGATAAGCAGCGGGAATGGACGATGACATAGGCAGCACATCACTTAGTGTCATCCCTGTAAAACGCACTGTATTGCCAACCGCCGCATTCATCGCCAGGGCGGAGCCGGCAAGATTCTTTGCGCCAGGCACGGCTACGCGTCCCTCCGCGTCAAGCTCGACTCCGACGCCGGCAAGCGTGAACGTGCCAGGGTTACATCCCGCGGCCGCTGTTGCATCGGTCACAAGCATCGTTCGTTCGGCGCCCTTTGCCCTGACCATCGCTTTTACGGTGGCGGCAGGCAAATGGTGTCCATCGACGATGAGGCTCATATGTAGTGCATCCGCGGCCAACTGCTCCCAGATGATGTTTGGGTGACGAGGCAACATCTGCGGACACCCATTCCCAAGATGGGTCGACAGCGTCGCGCCCGCGTTGATTGCGTCAGCTATCCCCGCAGGCGTTGCATCAGTATGGCCGATCGCCACACGTACGTTTCTCTTGACGAGATGCTCGATCAACGCGAGAGCGCCGGGGACCTCGGGCGCCAGCGTGACCAGCACTATATGGCCGTCGGCAGCCTCCTGTCGCCGCTCGAAATCATCGATCGAGGCAGCAGTCACATAGTCGCGTAAGTGCGCACCCCGAGCGCCATCCAAAGGCGAGATGTATGGTCCCTCCATGTGAATTCCGGCGATCGTCGGATTCTCACTGGCGACGATTGCCTTTGCGCACTGGGCAAAGGAGTGTGTAGTGGAGGTTATCAAGGTAGCGAGATAGCGGGTCACGCCCGAGAGGCGAATCGCATCCGAGGCATGGCCGATGCTGTCACGGGTGATTTCAGGGTCGCTGAAATCGACTCCCGCAAAGCCATTGACCTGGAGATCAAAGAATCCGTCAAAGGTGACTTTCATGGACGTGGTCTCACAGTGAGGACAACAGGGATAGGGACTGCAGGGACAACAAAGACAACAGGGGACAGCAGACAACGATTTCGAACGAAACCGTGATTCATGCGAATTTGCAACTTGTTAGCGGTCTAAGATTCTTCCGTATTGCCCAGGTCTTGAAATCCGAGAATCGCCGCTATCCCTGTCGTCCCTCGAACCCTCAGGCCGCTGGAATCTGTCTGATCCTGCCCAACTCGCCAATCAGCACGTGGACGATGGCAAATGCCAGCAGGTACATCACTGAGCACACCGCGAAAATCGGCGTGAATGACACATTCTGCACAACCCAGCCGATGCTCAGCTGCGTGATCACCCCTGCCAGCCCACCCAGCGCTCCGCCAAAGCCCGAAACTGAACCCACCGCTCGCCTCGGAAATACCTCCGCCGGAAGCGTGATATTCCCCCAGGCAGCGTGGCCAAACATTATCGCCGCCATCAATCCCAGCGCTATCGCGGGGCTCTCTGCCCGGGTGATTAACAGACAAAGAATCGGCATCGCACACGAGACGATCAGCATCGTCACCTTTCGCGCGCGATTCACCGGCCATCCGCGGCCGATCAGCAGGCGCGGTATTCCCCCGCTTGCGAAATTGCCCAACGCCAGTGCAGCAAACGGAATCCATCCGAACTTTCCCAGATCCGCGAGATTGAATCCTCTTTCCTGTTGCAGGTATTTCGGTGTCCAAAAAAAGAGGAAATACGAGATCGGATCCGTCAGGACCCGCGCCAGAACGCATCCCCACGTCTCCTTCATCCGCAGCAAGCTGCCGATCGAGACCGAACCAGTCACCGAATCCTCGGCCCTCGTGTCGGAGAGGATCATCTCCTTCTCGGCTTCGCTGATTCGCGGATGGTCCTGTGGCAACCTGTAGAACACTGCCCAGACCGCAACCCAGACAAATCCCAGCGCACCGGTCACGACAAATGCGTATCGCCACCCCCAGGCAAGCGCAATGAAAGAGACGATGGGTGTCGCAAGCGCCGATCCAATCGCGGTTCCGGCATTGAAGACGCCTACCGCCATGGCTCGCTCGCGCACGGGAAACCACTCGGAAACGGCCTTAACCCCACCGGGAAAGTTCGCCGGCTCCGCTGCTCCAAGTAGAAATCGAAAGAACGAGAACTGCAGTGCTGTCCTGGCCAGCCCATGGAGCATGTTCGCGACCGACCATGCGGAGACGAATATCAGGAACCCCTTGCGCGTCCCAAGCCGGTCGATCACGCGTCCACTGACCGCATACATGATGGTGTAGCTGATGAGAAAGGATGTGGTGATGTACGAGTATTCAATCGTCGACAGATTGAGCTCACGCTGGATCGTGTCGGCGAGTACCGAGAGCGTCTGTCGATCGAGGTAATTCAGCTCTGACGCAAAACAGAGCATGACCGCGATGTACCAGCGTAGATGACGGATTGGCGGTTTCGTCTCTCGAGCAGTCATATCTCAATCCGTATCGTGGGTAAACGCCAAAGGATATCTCACGCGAAGTACACGACAAACGCTTTCAATGCACCGCTAGCTAAGCTAGCCCATACCGCTTCGCGTGAGGTCTTCGTTGCGCCTCAGCTCGGCGCAACCACCAGCTCCTGCAGCAGAGACTCCATAGCGATCTGACGGTTGATATTGATCATCAGACTCAGTCTCAGCTGATTCAGTCGATCCACCAAGGTCACCAGGCGCTCCCAGCCAATTCTTGAGGAGAGCCGCGCCAGTCGCTCGCCTTCATCGAAGTTGATGATCTCATTGTTCGATCGCTCTGATGAAAGCAGGACCATATCGCGCAGCAGACGCGCCAGCAGGTCGAGCTTCTTCTCGAAGGCTTCACGTTCGTGCTTGCCCAGATACTCACCCGCCTTCAGGAGTCGGTAGCGGTTCTCTCCGCTGGCAAGCAATTCGAGCAGCTCAATCAACTCACGGCGGTCACGACGATAGTCAGCAAGATCGATCGACAAGGCCCGGCCAACCCGACCTTCGGACAACCGGGCGAGCAGTGCCTGATCCCCTTCGGGCCGAGGATGATTGGAGGCGATGAAGGCTTCCATCTCGGTCAGCGAAAGCGGAGCGAAAGCAATTTTCTGAGCGCGGGATCGAATCGTCGGGAGTAACGCGTCCGGCCTCGCCGTGATCAGAATCAGTGTTGACGTTGGCGGAGGCTCCTCAAACGTCTTGAGCAACGCATTGGCTGCCTCCTCTCGTAGCCGATCGGCCTCGTCAATAATGAAGAACCGCTGTCGTCCCTCGAACGGACGATAGCGGATATTCTCCGCCAGCTCACGAGCCTGACCGACTTTGATGTAGGGGCCGTCCGCCTGAACCGTCACCACGTCACCATGAGAGCCTTGATCGATACGAAAACATGATGGGCAGATGTCGCAGGAGTCGACTATACCCTGAGGTGGATTCAGGCAGTTGGCGGCTTTGGCGAGCGTTAGCGCGAACAGCCGCTTGCCGACACCGTCCGGTCCTGCAAAGATCATCGTCGCGCCAAGCCGATCATTCTTGACGAGCCGCCTCAGAATCTCCTTGTTGGTGTTATTTCCGGCGAGAGTTGCGAACATAGGGGTCGCTGCCGCATTGCGTCGCCATGCGCAGAGCCGCAGGCCGTTCTAAGAGGTTGATTCGGCGAGCGGGCCGACTGCCTCGATCACCGTATGATGGATGGCTTCCTGCGATCCATGAGAAGGAATCACACGGATGCGCTCCGGCTCAAGAGCCGCGATCTCTACATAACCACGTCGGACACGCTCGTGAAAATCCATTGGCTCCTGATCGAGTCGATCAGGATGTGCATCGCGACTGCGCGCCGAAACTCGTTCCAGTGCCGTTTTGACTTCGAGATCAAAGAGCAGTGTCAGGTCCGGTTTCAAGCCGCCGGTGGCCAACTCATTCAAGTGATGAATAAGTGCGAGATCAAATTGCCGGCCATAGCCCTGAAAGGCAGTTGTTGCGTCGAAAAACCGATCGCTTAATACGAGACGTCCCGATTCGAGAGCTGGAATGATGACGCGGCGAACGTGCTGGGCACGATCGGCGGCATACAGTAGCAGCTCTGCAAGCGGTTCGACGGTGCCGGGTTCCGAATCGAGAATGGCGCTGCGCACAGTTTGACCGAGCAGCGTTCCACCGGGCTCGCGTGTAGCGACGAAAGGGATTTTTCGCTCGGTCAGGTAATCGGACAGCAACCGTAATTGGGAACTCTTCCCGCAGCCGTCAATTCCTTCGAACGTGATCAGTTTGCCGCGCATCGTGGGTGCGGCGCGGCCCCTCTTCTTGAAAGGGGGCCGCGTCGCTCGATTCTCACGTCTAGCTACCGGACTCGCTCGTGGAAGGACTGCTCGATGGGCTGGCAGGCGGATTCACGGGCGGATTCGCCTGTTGTGCCTGGGGCGCCTGTGCCGGAGGCGCTGTGTGTGTCGAATGCGACGAAGCGCCCGTATGCGAGTGCGTATCCGGACGCGCATGGTGCATACTGCCGCGAGGCACCGAGATCGTCGAGATAGCGTGCTTGAAAATCAATTGTTCCAGACTCCCGGACTCCAGAACTACCGAAAATTTGTCGAAACTACGGATTCTTCCCGTGAGCTTAACTCCACCAATCAGGTAGATCGTCACGTTTGTCCGATCTCTCCTCAGATTGTTCAAGAATCCGTCCTGAACGTTTTGCGTTGGCTGTACTGTGTTCTCCATTCCTGAATCGCCCCTCTCTCAAAAGTTTTTGCTTTAATTAGTTTGTTAGTCGTTCTTTTTTCTGCATCAACCGGGACTTGCCAATCTTAACTGAAAGTTGAGGCCGCTACCAGTGGGCAGTTGTCGGAGGAGGGAGAAGAGAGACGGGGAGATGGGGGCAGGGATCAGGGATCAGGGGGCAGGGATCAGGGATCAGGAGCGAGCGTTCGTAGTACCGCCTTTAGGCGGAATGTTTCGATATCCGAGATTCCGCC
>JBDTUW010000140.1:0-8365 GCA_040007555.1 Acidobacteriota bacterium
CGAGCAGCAGTGCAACCAGGAAGAGCAGATGATCGTACCCCGTCAATATGTGCTCGATACCAAGAAGGAGAAATCGACCGAAGGTTGACGTCGCCTGGGGCGGCGCAAGCTCCTGCAGGTCGGTCTCCCAGGTGCCGTTCCCTGCGTCGAGCATTGAATTGCGCACCATACGGCCAGCCTGATCGTGCAAAGTCAGAAACTGACGGTGGCCAAGTGGAAGGCGCTTGAGCAGGGTTGATGTCACATGAAGCAGCCTCCCAACCGGTCTGGAAAATACCAGTCTAAAGCGGATCGCGTCACCCTCGCTTAGGTCGACGAATACTTCTGCTTGTTCAAGCATCTGCCCATCCTGCTCGATCTCAAGGCTCCGCGCGGCAATCGGTTTCAGAAGCGGCATCGCCGCCTCCAGCTCAGAACGAGAGACAGAGCCATCTCCGTCGGTATCCAACGCGCAAAGATTCGCTATGTCTGTGCGTGCAAGAGTCAGATCGGCAGTGATGCGATCACTGGTGGGACGAATGTCGAGCGTGCTCAAGCCAGGGTCATGAGCTGAAGCGCGGGAAAAGGGAGCGGTTAACAGCAGGATCGCGATTGCGATGCTATAAAGAAGCACGGAGTGTCGAGGTCGCAGAAGGGCAATACCCCTTTCAATCCCCGCGCCTCCGTGCCTCTTTAGCATTCTTGTTTCTCCCTTTCAGGAAGTCCGCGTCCGCCTATTTCGGCGTCACGAAGTTCCTGCCGTTATGGGGCGTTGATTCGTAAGGGAAGGTCTTGTTGTAACCCATATCGTTGGCGGTGACGCCGTCAATATTCCCGCCCAGTGTGTTGATCTTGAGGTTGGCGGGGTCGCGCAGATCGCTGAGCAGAGCGATGACGGCGATATCCAATACATCGTCACCGAAGCGCCGGCCATTCGGCCAACCACCCGGGACAAAGAAGCGGCCGACGGGTCCACCAATGCTGCTCCCATTCAACCGAAATGGATGCCCGGGAACGCGACTCTCCAAAACGTCGCCGCCGAAGATGCTCAATCGACTAAAGGCTGCGTCGTCCGGATTTGTCGCATCCGTCTTTCCATTACCCGCGAGTGCCACACCATCTGTCGAGAGATCGACCTTGATCAGGTCCGGAATGAAGATCGCCGCGATGTCGGCTCTCCCGGTCGGAATCGCAAGCTGCTGCCCGCCGCCAAGCAGGGCGTTGATGAGCGCCGCCAACTCGGGATTTTCGGCGTACTTCCCGAAGAGTTGTGAGTCGTCGCTCGGACTGCTACGGCTGTAGAGGTCCTTATCCTCGATCGCGACCAGCGCTTCATTGAAGAGCGGATTGCCCTGCCGCGCTACCTGGGTAAACTGCGGTCGTCGCACAAGCCCGCCCAAAGAACCACTGCCAGTCGCCCGAAGGATGGGCTCCACTGCACGACTTGTTGTCGCGTAAACACCCGCGTTCTGCTGATCTCCACCGAGATCGCTGACAGGCACGGCAAGGGCCATGATATGGATGTTGTAGCCTCCCTGTGAGTCGACCCCTGGTCTTCTGAGTTTCAACAAATCGAAGACCGACTGAACGTCAGCATAAAAGCCATCGTCGCGTTGGCCGGCGAATGCAATGTAACCGTTGTTGAGTTGCTTGATTGACTGGCGCGTGTAGACATCCAGTTGAGCGTTTGTCGAGACTCCCTTTTTCGCCTGGTTCTCGCCATTATCACCCTGGTTGTAGAGAGGCGTCGCGTTTCCCTGATTGTTGGGTGGCACGATGCCGGTCCCAAGCTGTGTCTGCGCACCAGTCCGATTATCAATGCGCGTGACTGAGTAGGTCTGTGTCAGGTTCTGTGCCGCGTCATCGACGTTCTGGACGACACCCACGTAGGATTGAAGAATGGTCTTCTGGGACTTGTATCTGGTATCGAAGTCGAAACGATAGGTGATCGTTGCTCTTCCCGCCGCAACATCACTCCCGAGTGCGACGTGCATTTCGTAGCGGACATTGTCATCGAAATTGTATTTGTTGGGGCCAACACCAGGATTCTCGTGCGGGTAGACGCCGAGTGCCAGGTTGAGAAACTTGACCCCGTCACGGATGGTAATAAAGGCATAGACGTCGGTCGTGTTTGCCGAGGGGTCGCGAGTAATTAGCGGGGCATCCATGTGACTGGACGCAAGTGTCTGACCAGACATTGCCGGAATGATTCCGACCACGGCGGTCAGCGCGAGCACCAGGGTGCGACGCATTTGATAGGCGAGTCTCTTCATCTGTAAAGCTCCTTCAGGTTTAGTTAATTGTTTGTTGAGAAAGCTGCTCGCGCTCCGATGGCAGGAGCATCTGCTGGATCGTCTGAGCTTGTCGGCGGTACCGGCGCGACTCCGCGGGCCGACCCGCGCTTTTGGCGATGAATGCGGCGTGATAGAGAAGGCGGGCTTCCACTGTTCCCTCCGCCAGAGCCTTCTGAATGGTGGTGTAGGCGGCCTCAGTCTGGCCTGCTGCTGCCTGCGCCCACGCGAGGGTATCGAATGTGAAGACGTCCGCTCGTGTTTTGAGCTCAGCTTCGGCGAGGCTCAGTGCCCGCGCCGGCTGGATGCCCTTCGTCGCAAGATAGACGGCAAATGTCCGTGAGTCGTTGGCGGCTCCGCTCTCGAGCAACGTCGCCTCGACTGCACGTGCCTCTGCCTCCTTGCCCCCCTGCCGCAAGGCCTCGGCGAGCGTCCACTGGTACTCGGGCAATGGATTTAACTTTGCAGCCAGCACCAGCGACAGCACCGCTGCCTCCGGTTTTCCAGCCGCCAGATCGAGGCGACCCCGAATGAGTAATGCGGGGGCATAGTTTGGCTGCAGCCCAAGCGCCTCGTTGCACGCTTGATTGGCAGCTCGAATATTGCCTGCCTGAAACTCGTAAACGGCTAACCTTGATAACGCCCACGCTCCCGCTTCCGTGTCGCCGTAGGCGGAGGCGGTTGCTGCGAGGCGCATCATCTGGATGGCGCCCTCGAGATCACCTTTCAGCCAGCGCATGTGAGCAGCCCTGCTATATGCCTGAGGACCTGGTTTGAGGTTCATCATGCTTTGATAGGTCGAGGTGGCTTCCTCCAGTCGCCCCTGTTCCATCAGTAAATCTCCGAGCAGACCGTAATCGAAGGGAAGCTTGCGTGTTGCCACGAGCCTCCGAGCCAGTGGTTCCGCCTCCTTAAACCGGTGCATGCTGCCGAGAGCGTGTCCTCTCAAAAGAAGCGCCTCGCCAGAGTCCGGATGCGTACTTTGAATACAAAGTGCGCACTGCTCCGCCAGGCGGTAGAAGCCCGGATCGTTGCTCACTCGTGCCTTTTCTACGAACGACCAGCCCAGCCTCTCGAGCGCCCGCCTTGAATCAGTCGCCTTGCGGGCCTCTGCCTGCAGCCCGCTAATCTCATGATCGAGACGGTCATCCCCCGAGTGTGCCGCGAAAGCGAGCGAACAGGGTGTTGCTTGTGCCGCCGGTACCGCGCTGCTCGCATCAGCGGCATTGCAGCCGCTGAGTGCGAACAGACACAGAAAAACCAGGACCGAACAGAGAAGTGGTCTTGCCGTTCTCATCGTCCCTCCAGCTCTCGCGAAACAACCCGGCGGGCGGCGAATCGCTCGAAGCGCGATCCGGACTCGCGAGTCACTTTGCGTGAAAGGAACTGACGCATTCGGACCGACTGCGGAATCGACTCAGCCGCCAGAGCTTCTGTCTCGAGCGCAGTCGCATTGGTGTTGCGAATAAGGCTGAACGAGTAGCTGCCCGTTCGGTTTGGCTCGAATGGAGTGGCAACTATTATGTAAATTCCGGTTTCCGGAAGCGTGACGCTGATTAGCGAGTCGAGGCCAGTGGGCCCGCCGCCGTTGTTGTCATCGGCAGTCAGGACATCGCCCGAGTTGAACGAAAGGATGAGTAGCGGGTCGAAGGTCGGGGAACTCATCCTGATCTGCACTCGATCTCCGGCCACACCAGCGAAAGAGTATGCATCCAGAAAATCCCCGGCGCTGGTTTGAAGATCGCCCGTCGAGATACTGGCGTTGATGCTGCTCCCATAGCTGATCGGCTGCACGACATTGCTCACTATGCGCAACGTGTAGTCGCCAGTCGCGCTGGGGTCGCTATCCGCGCTCGTGACAAAGACGACGTATTCCCCGGTTTGCGGCAGCACCGTCAGCAAGAGCGCGTTATTGTTCTCAAGGTCTCCGTCACCGAGGCCGCCGAGTTGGTCCTCAGCCGCGATCAGGTCCAGACCCCCTGCTGCGTTCCTGCGGTAAAGCAGGATCGCTGCATCGAATGAGTCGGAGCGGAGATCGATGGCGATCCCGCTATTGGCGACCCCGTTGAAGCGGAATGCATCAAAGAAGAAAACGCTATCGCTGCCATCACCGGCTGCAAGGATCTGATCATTGGCGCTGAGCGACCCGTTGGCGGTCTGACCAACGGTGATCGTTTGTGTCGTGACCTGAGCGGGGGTTCCACCGATTGTCACTGTCACCACGTTCGACGTCTGGCCGGCCACGGTCACCTTGACTTGAACGCGACCTGCACCAGCAAGGCTCGGCGGTATGACAACGTTGATCTGATCAAGACCGGTGTTGCCCGGAGCAGGTCCAGCCCATAAGACAACCGCTGGGATTCCTTGAATAGTGACGGTGACGGCTTCTGCGACTCCGTTGCTATCTCCTGGATTCGCTCCGGGAGCGTTGCGTATCCCCGTGCCAAACAGAACAAGATGGTCTGGCCTGGCAACGGTTCCGGGATCGAGTGGACGCTCCGACCCATTTGAATTTGTGACAGGCGTCAGAGTCACACCGTCGAAGGTGCTGAAAGCTGCGGCTGTGCCACTGCCTGAGCTGTTCGCTGTGAAGAGCCCGGGTCCAACGCGGTCGATGTTGACGGACCCCGTCGTTGTCGAGCCGTCCGAATTAGTGACAGTCACCAGAGCCAGACCGTTCGGGAGTGAACTCGGCACGGCGAAATTTATCTGTCCGTTACTGACAAAGAAGAGGCCGGCGTCGACTCCTCCGATAGTCAACTTGACGCCGCCGAGCGTCGTTGGAAGCGGCACGGAGCCACCACTAAACGCCTGACCGTTCTGTGTCTGGAAATTGCCGAAGGCGGCTGCGATCGAGTCCGGCGCGATCGACCCGGGAGCAAAACTTGCTGCGTTGACTACCGTCAATCCTCCGGTCTGCGTTGACGGATTGAATCCGGTGGCGATGGCGATTCCACGAATACGCGCGCCCCCACCGATTGACCCAACCAATGTCGCCGCCCCCGTCGCGAGGTTGACGGTGTAGAACTGCGTCGAACTTGCGCCGCTTGCGTTGAGTGAGGCGTAGGCCGATCCGGTCGCATCTGAGATATCGAACCCGGCCTCGCCGTCAACATTTGTACCGAGAGCTCCAATGGTGAACAGTTGTCCGTTGTTCGGCGATGTCGGTGAACCACCGGCAGACCCCTGCCTGGCGACGATGTCCAGATTCGAGTCGATGACGAACAGGCTGGTCGACGGTGTTCCCGCGAAATTGTCCGAGTATGCCGCGCCGGTGACACTCGCCAGCGCACCAGCGTTTACATCTCCCGCCGCATACGTAAGGTTGGTGTCCACGCCAGCTACCGTACCCAGGTCCGGATGAAGTCGGAGATTCTGGCGGCTATCGCTGACGACGCGAACGCGGTCGACCACAGGATTGAAGTCAAACCCGAACGACGTGCCGTTGAGTAGCGGATTGAGAACGGCGTTGCTCACCGCCGTGGCAACTCCGGTGGTCGTATTGAGCCGGTATAGACGGCTCGAGCTGCCGAGCGCAAAGAGCTGTCCAGAGGCGGGCCGGAAATCGATGCCAGCGATCGTCTCACCAGGCTGCAGGCCCGTTATCAGCACCTGACTCATTGGAGTCCCTGGCGTCAGACTATTGAAGGTGATGAGGTTGTTGTTGGCGTTGACCGCGAACACTTTTTCAACTCGAACAGGGATCGCGATATCGAGGATTACCTCGCCGCCGCCAATCGAACCGATCAGCGTCGTTGAGCCAGTGGTTGTGTTCACGGTGTAGAGTTGTGACGCGGCTGCGCCGGGTGCCGTCAATGAGGCAAATGCGGCGCCGGTCTGTGGAGCGATATCGAATCCAACTCGATCGGATGTGTTGACGCCCAGACCACCAACCGTCGTCAGCTGGCCCGTATTTGGTGACACCGGTGTGCCGCCAATCGATCCCTGAATGACAAGCACATCGAGATTTGAATCAATTCCGTAGAGGGTGGTCGAAAGTGTCCCGGCGCTGTTGGCCGTATAGGCTGCGCCGACGACATTCGGCGTCGCGCTCGCGTTCGTGTCTCCCGTTGCGAAGACCAGCTGGGCATCGGTACCCGCCAACGTTCCATTCAGGGGATTGATGCGCACGTTTTGGCGCGCATCACTCACGACGCGAACCCTATCGACGACCGGATTGAAATCGACCCCAAATGAATTTCCCGACAATCCAACGCCTGCCGCCGAAACCCTCGTCGCGGCGCCCGTGCTGGTATTGATGATGTAGAGCACGCCGCTCCGGCTGAGCGCGAAGAGTTCACCTGTTGCTGGGCGGAAATCGAGGCCAACGAGCGAGTCTCCTCCCGATAGGCCGGTGATCGAACGGATGCTTGTGATCGTCGTTGGGTCGCCACTGTTGAACCCGAGCAGATTGTTGCTCGCGGTCAGTGCAAATATCTGCTCCACGCGCGTCACGACGGCGATATCGCGAATTACTTCGTTTACGCCGATGGCGCAAAGTGCGGTGGCGCCGCCCGTCACGAGATTGATCGAGTAGAGCGACGACGTCGATGCGCCCGATCGGGTGAGCGATGCGAAGGCCGTATTTCCTGGCGAAGAAATATCAAAACCGGCAATCTCATTCGAGTCGATTCCCAGGGGACCGATCGAGGTCAACTGACCCAGATTGGGTGAATCTGGTGTGCCCCCGACCGAGCCCTGACGCGCCAGGGTATCGATACGAGAGTCGATCACGAACAGCGTCGTTGATGTTGAACCCCCAAAGTTATTGGTGTATGCCGCGCCGACGATCTGGGGCGTTAGCCCCTGGTTTGGATCGCCGCTGGCGTAGCTCACGTTGCTGTCGGTGCCGGCAACCGCTCCGTTCTCCGGATTGAGCCTGAGGTTTTGTCCGGTGTCGCTCACCAGTCTGATGCGATCAACCGCTGGGTTGAAGTCGAAGCCGAAGAAATTGCCGTTGATCGGTGCTGGAGCGGCGTTGACCAGGGTTGCCACTGCGTTTGAGGTGTTGATCCGATAAAGGCGACCAGTCCCGCTGAGCGCAAAGAGTTGGCCCGTGCGCGGTCGGAAGTCGAGACCGACGATGGCCTCGCCAGGTTGGAGCCCGCTGATAGCGCGATTGCTGAGAATGACGCTTGGGGTGACACTGCTGAAGCTGATCAGGTTGTTGGCCGACGTGACCGCAAAAATCGTTCCCTCTTTATCGGTGACCGCTTGCAGCGGATTCGCGCTGACAGTCCCACGGGCTCCTAATTCCGGGCGCGCGGCGAGAGCGAATCCCAGGCATGCCGCCAGCAGGAGTGCGAAAGTAGTGAAGACTGGCAATGTGCGATGGTTGCGAATAGTTCCTGGCATTGGATGTAACCCTCTCCCAAAAAGCGCCGATGGCGCTCGTTATCAGATAGCTCGAATAAGGCGGTCTACCTCATCTGGACGCAGCTCGACGTCCCTTAAAGAACCTGGTCCTTTAAGCGGGGCAGTCCTAAGTGATGTGCAGCGGGGCTGGGGAACTAAGTCAAAATCCTCGTTGGCTTGCTAAATTGTAAGAACGCAGAATCGGTCTCTTTCTACTTTTCAGTCGATTGCCGATTTCCCGCGAAAAGGTCTGTCTCCCTCACTCCTGATCTGACGCCTCGTTGACTCGTGACCTAAGCCAGTTGGCAAGCGAGAGACGTCACAAAGAAGATTACGCTCTCATCCGTGGTGTCGGATTCCTTCGGCGCAAAAAAAAGAACCAACGCCTGTCCATGATGTTTTTTCCACACATCCACGCGAGCGAGCTCCTCGATAGGCGAATGCGCGCGCCTCCACTCGCGATGTGTTCCAGCTGCAAACAATGTTGGAGGCCGCATGGTGTACCGTGTGTTCCGTAAGAGAACGTTGCCACTCTCAGCCTCTCTGCGGCACTGAGCACCCGCTCCCTTTTGAACACAGGTGAAATCGTTTGACAGCCATTTTCAAGGACGGTTATGAATGTGTGCCGGCGCACACTTCAGGCGGAATAGAGCAAGGCGCATACCGCAACATCCGACCGCGGCATTTCCGAATGACTGAGGGCCGCGAGGATCGATGAGGCGCTGATTGAACAGTGGCGG
>JBDTUW010000141.1:0-8308 GCA_040007555.1 Acidobacteriota bacterium
ATGCGTCGACTTGCGGCACGAGGACGTCAACTAATCACGGAGGAACGGATGAAAGTGAGACTTCCACAGATGATGATTGGTGCTCTTGCTCTTCTCGCCCTCACCGGGGCGAGCGTCGTCGCGCAGGTGGGGCGAATCGAGGGCGAGGTCAAGAAGCAAGGCACCACTGAACCGATCGTCGGAGCCCTGGTCCAGATCGTTCGCACCGATATCAAGGGCAGCTACGATGTCCCGACTGACAAGAAGGGACGATTCCTGCACGCCGGCGTTCCTTACTCGGGAACTTATACTTTGCTTGTTTCGGCGGCCGGATTTGCACCGACCTATCTCGGCGGCATCCGCCCGACTGGCGAAATGCTCCAGGTCGAGCTTGGGCCAGGAGACGGCCACAAGCTGACTATCGAGGAGGTGCGGGCCGCGACCGGTGGCGGCAAACAGGCGGCTGGCGGCGGCGGTAGTGCACCAGCGGCGAAGCAGCCATCTGCAGCAGACACCAAGAAAGTTCAGGAAGAGAACGCCAAGCGCACTGCAGAGAACGAAAAGGCAAAGTCCGACTTCGAGAATATGAAGAAGTTGTTTGAAGAAGGTAAGCTGCTGGCGACGAATAAGGACTTCGGCGGCGCGATCGTCAAATTCGCTGAAGCAGAAAAGCTGGATGTCGAACAGCATGTCGTGCCTGCCAACCTTGCGCTTGCGCTTTATAATCGCGGCGCGACGCAATTGAATGCAGGTCAACGCGATCCGGCCAAGCAGGATTTCACTGACTCGGTCGCAGCAGCGACTCGCGCGTTAGCAGTCAACGAGGCGCTCATGAGCGATCCGGCAAAGGCCCCTGACGCCAAACGCACGAAAGTCAGCTATCTCAAGATTCGGGCCGATGCCGAGTCAGTTCTCGCCAAGCGCTTCACAGATACTGCTGCCGCTGATGCCGCCGTTGCCGATTACAAACTGGCTGCATCGATTTCCGAAAACCCTGAGGAGAAGAAGTCATTCCCGATCAAGGGAGCCGTGACGCTCTTTGAAGCTGGAGTGGCAGACAAGGCAGTGGTCGCTTTTGAAGAAATACTCGCGACCGACCCGGACAACATCGACGCGCTGTACAATCTTGGCCTCGCTTTTGCCAGCGTCGGCAAGTTTCAGGAATCGGCCAACACTCTGCAGAAATTTGTTGATAAGGCGCCCGAGAGCGATGCGCGAGTCGCCGACACCAAGGCCGTGATCAAGGACTTGATCGTTGGAAACAATCTCCAGGCTCCGAAGGCCGACGATCGCAAGGGTCGCCCCGCGCCGCGTAAGAAGCCCTGACTGAGTGCTGGCTTCATCCCATGGACCCCTCTCGCTGCGCCTTTTCTGCATCCTAGCGTGTCGGGGACGAGCCGTACAGAAGCGGGAGCCCCGTGTCTGTGCATCACCAACAGATGGCCATGGATCTGTCAGTCCATCGCATCGAATCTCTGCTGGAGGGGCACCAGGCGCTGATAGCCGTTGCGCGGCTTCCGCTCAGTCCCACGGGAGGAGGGATGGAGCCTGGCGCTGAGATTTGGCGGCTGCGGACGGGCAAACCTCTGATATAATTCCTGCGGTTACACCGTCAACCCCTGAGCGCAATTGAGCGGTTTGTTTCAGGAGAAGGCCCGCTCACAATCGCCTCCAGACGAAGGGATCAGCATGCCCGACGCAATTCGAACCCAACAGTCACGTGCGGTAGTGTCGGCCTTCGTTGTCTGCGCGCTTTCCCTCGGTATTCTGCTTGGGCACTTCCTTAAGCACGAATCGCACCCGGTAATGGCGGGCACCCATGATATCCCGACGGAGCTCGCGACTGCATTCGTCCAGATCGCCAGGAGGGTTGAGCCTTCCGTGGTAAATATTTCGACCGTGGCTCAGCTGCCCGGCTCGGCGGGGCGGGAACGAACCAGTTCGGCAGACGGCCAGACTCCTTACGAGCCCTCTCGCCCGGTGGAGAGGGAGGTTAGGCGCGGTAATGGTTCCGGCGTAATCGTTGACGATTCGGGCTTCATTCTTACCAACCACCACGTGATCGTCGGGGCTGACCGGATCAAGGTGAAATTGTTTGACGGGTCAGAGTATTCGGCGAGGCTTGTTGGAAGCGATCAGGACACTGATCTTGCTGTGATCAAGATCGAACCAAAGAATCAGCTTCAAAACGCGCGTCTGGGTGATTCTGAACGAACCCAGGTCGGAGATTGGGTACTCGCGATCGGTTCGCCGTTCGGATTGGACCAGACAGTGACGGCCGGCATCATCAGCGCCAAGGACCGCGAAGCGGCCGAGCTGCGTAATCGTCCTAGTTTTCAGCACTTTCTTCAGACTGATGCGGCGATCAACCGCGGGAACTCAGGCGGACCGCTGATCAACCTCGCTGGAGAGGTGATCGGCATCAATGCGGCAATTGCAACATCCACCGGAGACTACAACGGTATCGGTTTCGCAATCCCATCCGAAGAGGCAATCCAGATTTATCGGCAGCTAAGTCGCGGCGGACGCGTCAAACGGGGATTTCTGGGCATCATTACCGACCCAGTGACTCCGCAGATAGCCAAAGTTTACGGCGTTCAGCCATCGCGTGGAGCGATCATCAGCATTGTCACTGACAGCTACCGCGTCGACGGGCGCGAAGTTCCGACTCCGGCGGTGCGCGCGGGACTTCGACTCGGCGATGTCGTCACGCAATACCGCGGCGACGCGATACGGAGCAATCTGGACCTGGTGCGCCGCGTTGCGGGCACTCCGGTGGGAACCGAAGTTGAATTGAAGGTTACACGTAACGGACAGGATCTGACGCTGAGGACGACGGTTGGGATGCGCCCCGGAAGCGACACTTCGCGTGAGCCGGGAATCATTCCGGATGCCGCGGCGGAGACCGCGACTCTTGGACTGGACGTGGCAAATCTTCCGGCTTCTGCCGCGAAGGAGCTTGATATTCAAGGCATTTCCGGTGTTGTCGTCGTGCGGGTGGAGCCGGGCAGCCCCGCTGACGACGCCGAACTGCGTCGCGATGACATCATCGAGGAGTTTAACCGGCAACCGGTATCGACGGCGATCCAGTTTCGACGCGCTCTCGATCGTCTTGGTTCAGCACAGCCGATTGTCTTGCAGGTGTATCGGCGAAAGGCTGGCGCCCCGCGGCGCTTTGTTTCATTGACCAACCCCTGAACCTGCTTGAGGTAACTTTGGTGTCTTCCACTCGCGATCCTCTCACGCAAATGAGAAGTGGAAAAAGCGCCATAAAACGCTTCTCGCTGCTCCCACTTACGGTGACGTACCTTCTCGCGCTGACCTATGCCGCGGTTCTGGCCGGCACTGAAAGTGACGGGCGATCTCCATCTATGGCCCTCGGCAGGTCCGGCGAAACTGGCGCTCTTGCCAATCGGGGCAACCGGGCGCGACTTCACTACGTGGACACGCAGGACTCTCCGCACGCTCGCAAAGGCAAGAAGGGTTTGATCGCCGAGCCCAGGCAGATTGAGTCGCCGCCGCCCGAGATGGCCGAGCGGCCGCGTACCACCAGTCAGCGGGTTTCTGCTGAGCGTATCTCCAATAGACGAACACCTACCCCTCCTCGCGCCGCTGCTCAGCGGATCGCCTCGAACAAGCCCGTCTTGCTGCCGAAGAAGAGTTCTCCGGGGCCGCGTGTTGTCAGCCCTTTGCCAGTGGAGGAGCCACCGCCTCCCGTCTTCTCAACGACGCCCGTTCTGGCGGAGGTTGATCGGATTGAGGTAATCGAATGGGGTTCGACGCGTTCCACGAGTCAGACGTCGGGAAGCTCGACTAGTGGCCGCACGAGCGGTGGGCAAGGACGGCCTGTCGTTTCGAACAGACGGATCGAAGTGGAAATTGACGCGCCACGAGTGCTTCAGATTCAACAGGCTTTGATCGGTCGCGGATTCTTAACGGGCGAGCCGACGGGTATCTACGATGACCTGACGATTGACGCGATGCGACAGTTTCAGATGTCTCAGAAGATCGACACGACGGGATATCCGACTGCCCACGCGCTGAAGCGGCTGGGTCTTTAGGCGCTCTCGGCCACGGTTCACCTGGCCTTTTGAATCATCTTCAAAAGGCGATCGGCATGGTTGCGGGCGATCAGTGGGACGCTCTCATCGGTCTTGATCTTCTCGAGCAAAGGCGTGAGCCGTTCAGGCTCCGCTATCTGTTTTGAGCGCAGCTCACTCTCGAGCATACGCAACTGGGCGGGTGTTGAAATCGGATCTGACTCTCGAATCGTCTCGATCTCAAAGACACGATTCTCCTGCGTTGCGATACTGCGGAAGATGTCGGTCAGCCGACTGATTGCGGGGTTGCTGGTGTAGTTGAAGGTTGCCGAGCGCTGCCGCCCGTCCCGGCTGAGCTTGAGCGTTATCTTCCCGAGATGTGAAAAGTCCTTCTTATACTGATAGTCTTCTTGCGTATCCAGGAACCGCACCTCATCGAAAAGGCTCTGAATCTGGTTGACCAGTGCCATCGACACCGATATCTGGTTGGTTATCTCTTCGGAGTCTTTCCGGCGAAAACGGAATCGGCCGTGCCCCTGACCATCGATGCCGATCTCAATCAGCGGGGTCGTGAATCGTTCATTTTCGAAGAGGTAATGGTAGTTGGTGGCGCCCTTGGCGGCTCCACCGCCACCAACGCGCTCAAGTGCGACCTGAGCCGAGACCGTTGACGAGTTGGCGAGGGTCAGCAGGAGTACAGTCACCAACTGAAGCAGCAATTTGGGCATGATTGAGAGTTGAGTCTTTCGAGATCGTCATCGATCAGGGATGGGACTGACCCTATACGCAAAGGTGGTCTCTCGCAATTATTCCGTCACTCTCGCCTTCAGTTCGCCTTCAGTTCGCCTCAGTTCGCCTCAGTTCGCCTCAGTTCGCTTGACTCGAAGTCTCCGATTTCCGCTTGGGGTCGAAGGGCTGTGCGAGATAGCTTTGTGCCACCGCCTGGGCGTTATCGTGATCATTGCCGTTGCTGATCGCTTTGTTGTATTCCGCAATGGCGCGTTCCCGTTGGCCAAGCGAATCCCAGGCGTTGCCGCGATAAATGAAAGCCCAGACTTCAACCCAATCGGGTCTCAAGTTGCCGTTCAATGCCTGGTCGAAAGCGTCGAGCGACTTGTTATAGTTACGTTGCGTCATGTAGAGGAGGCCCAGATTGTACCAGGACCAGGAAAGCCCGCGATTGAGCTTGATCGCCGCCTGAAACTGCTGCTCGGCCTCAACGTACTCCTGTTCGCGAAAGTGCTCGATCCCACGCCGCACAATCACCCCCTGCCGTAACTCGTCGGAGCTATGCAGGATCTTCGACTCCGGATCAACGACAACTTCGATAGGCTTACTCTTGGTCTGCATATCAAAGTCTGCTGACGTCCCACGCATGGTCAGCGTTTGTCGCTCATTGCCAGTTTCCGTCTTGAGCAGAACATCAATCGGCATCTCAAATGTATCGAGGTCCTGCTTGACGGTGCCCGGAACGCGAAAACCCTCGGCGTTTCGCAGCATGCGATATTCCGCGCGGAACTCAGGAACGCCGGTTGAATCGACCCACTGACCAAAAAATGAACGTAACGGCCTTCCAGCGACCTGGGCCGCAAACTTTTCGAACTCATCCAGCGTGACGTTTTTGCCCGAATATTTCACCAGATATTCGCGCATCATCTTGTCGAAAGGGGCATCGCCAAGAAACTGCCGAAGCATATTGAAAACAAGCGATCCCTTATAGAAGACTACACTGCGATATGCCGCCGACTGATCGTCGAGCTGTTGTGGGGCGTTGCGAATCGAAGCTGATTGCTCAAATGCGAGTGCGCGTTCGAGCTGAGCCTGGGTCGCCTGCTGAAACTGCAGCTCATTCGCATTCTCCTTGATATAGAGCAACGCGCTGAATTCGGCGAGGCCCTGCGACAGCCAGGCATCATCGAAGGACTTGATTCCCACAGCCTGTCCCCACCATTGATACGCCACCTCACGTGAAACGGTCTCATCGTACCCTTCAGTCAGTGCTCTCGAGGAGAGGAACATCGTTCCGGCGCCGCTGTAGGCAGGCAGCGTTTCCTCATCTGTCTCAGCAATCTTCAGTCGATCGCCAAATGGATATCGTCCAAACTTTGCGGAATAGTATTCGACGTGCTTACCTACCACTTCCGCCGTGTGATCGGCCCATTGTTCACTCCCGGCTTTGAAGAATATTTCAGTTGTAAAGCCGCCTGCGTTGTAGGTCCGGGAGCCATACTTGGCAGCGGCAAGATTACCCGGCAGGACGGGAGTCTTGCTGGTAAATGAGAACGTGAAAAATTCAGTCTTGGTCTTGCTGTCGATGACACTCACCGGAATTACGGATTGATCGCTATAGCCCACCACAGTCACGCCCTTGGGGACGGTGACGTTGATCTGATATGTTGCGCGATCAGCAGCGTAGTCGTGAAACGGAAACCATCTTGCCGCGTAGAATAGATAAGACCCCTGCTCGCCCACGAAAGCGAGGCGGGCATTCTGGAGCGGGCCACCCTGTGGCGATTCCAGTGCTCCCTCATACTCGAAAACGAGCGTCACCGGCTTGCCGGCCGGAACGACTCCGCCGAGGTCGACTCGCACATTGAGATTCTCACGACTATCCTGGATAAACTGGAGTTCCGGTGTCTGTGGTGATGCCGTCTCTTTGCCGGATTTTTGGTCTTTAACGACCTGTGCGGGACCAGGCTGCGAAGATTTACCGCCGCCTTTTGGCGTCTTGGAAGGAACCGCGGACGCTGCCGGTGGCGGGAGTGGCGCCATCGAGCTACTCTTTAACGTAATGCGCTTTATGGCGAGTGAACCGTTCATCTCAAAGATGACGGATCTGGTGTCGGCTGCCGGCACAAAGGTTACCTCAGTGCGGGCCCTTAACAGTTGAGCCGACGGAACGAGTTCACAGTCGATCCGATAGTCCTGAACGTCGAAGGCAACGCCATCTTTCTGGGCGGTGGCGGCAAAACCGGATGCCAGCACCCAAAGAATAACTATCGCACCCAAAACGCGTCTTCTATTCATCTTCTCGTTCCACCTCTTCCATTTAGCGGGACATCCAATTATATAGCATCGGGGCCGTAAAATGTCATCAGGGTTGACAGGAGCGGCCCTGAAGTGCTCAACATTGGCCCTTAAGGAACGTCTTGTGGCTCTCTGGCTTGCGCGCCGCGCGCGATCATCGACAGCCATCATTTCGCCGATGAAGCAACCTGATCAGACCACAGAACGAATCTCCAAGCAGAACTCAGATGCAACTGAGAGCATTCTGGTTCGCTCGACTAATTGGCTCGGCGACGCGGTCATGACGCTTCCGGCGCTGGCTTCTCTTCGCCACCGCCGCCCGGATGCGCGAATCTGCGTTCTTACTAAGCCGGGCCTGAGACCTCTTTTCGAATCGTCAGGCGTCATTGACGAGATCCTGAATTACACCGGCGGCAGCGTCGAGTCGGGATCCGGATGGCGAAGCTTTCTCAGGATGGCAAAGGGGTTAAGGCGCCGCCGGTTCGATTCAGCGCTGCTCTTTCAGGGAGCATTTGAGGCGGCCCTGCTCGCTCTGGCGGCTCGAATCCCGAGAAGGATCGGATATGCCACCCAAGGCCGGGGGCTTCTTCTCACCACAGCTCTGGAGAAGTCAAAGACCGCGGAGCCAACGCACCAAACGCTCGATTATCTCGCTATTGTGGACGCCGCGACCTCCGGGACACCCACCTCTCCTGGCGACCCCGTTCAACAAATTCGACCGGTCCTGACGGCAAGCGAGTCGCAACGAGCGGCGGCGATCACCCTGCTTGCGGAGCATGGAATCCCGCCGGATGCGGGGGAAATCGCGGTTCTCAATCCTGGCGCGACCAACTCGCGCGCAAAGCGATGGCCTGAAAGTCACTTCGCGGCCCTGGCCGATGAATTGACGCGCGCGACAGATTGCCGCGTCGTTCTCGTCGGCTCCCTCTCGGAACGAGAGATCGCGGCGAGAATCACTTCCCTCGTCAGCGGCGGTTTGCCCGTCAACCTCGCGGGTCTGACAGATCTGTCGACGTTGATCGGCCTGCTCTCCGCAGCCAGGGTAATCATCAGCAACGATACAGGCACGGCGCACCTCTCAGCTGCTTTGGGGCGACCAACGCTCACCATCTTCGGACCTACAAACGAATTCGAGACCGCGCCTCTGGGCCACGCGGCCGAAATCATGCGAGCGCCTGGCATCGAATGCGAGCGATGCATGCTCCGCGAATGCCCAATTGACCACCGCTGCATGGTGCGCATACTGCCGGGCGAAGTCCTCG
>JBDTUW010000142.1:0-8293 GCA_040007555.1 Acidobacteriota bacterium
CCGCGAGATCTCGCCATGGAATCCCTGGTAGAAGTTCTCGATGGAAAGCGGACCGTACAGTTTCACACTCATCGTCACGACGATATTCAGACGGCGCTGCGCTTATCAAAGGAGTTTGGCTTCAAGATCGTGCTCCAGCACGTTTCAGAGGGGTGGAGGGTTGCCGAGGAACTCGCGAAGTCTGGAGCGCCGTGCTCGATCATTGTCGTCGACGCTCCGGGGGGAAAGATCGAAGCAATCAATCTTGTCATGGATAACGGAGCCAAGCTGGAGCGCGCCGGTGTTCTCGTCGGATTCCACACCGACGACAACGTTACCGAGTCGCGGCTCTTCCTGCGGTCGGCGGCGATGGCAGTTCGCGCCGGGATGTCCAGGGATAAGGCACTCTATGGCCTGACCATGGCTGGCGCTCGCATGCTCGACTTGCAAAATCGTGTCGGAACACTCGAAGCCGGCAAAGATGCTGATTTCATTGTTCTATCCGGTGATCCGTTGAGCGCATACACGAAAGTGCTCGAAACCTTTGTAGAAGGGGCCAAAGTGTTTGATCGGAGCCGTCCGGAAGACCGACTGATCGCCGTTGGTGGATTCGGCGCCGGACGCGATCAGGTCCTGCACATTCACGGAGAGGAGGACGATCAATGATGAGTCGCCATATCAAGATCGCTCTACTCGCGCTGTTGACAATGCTTTTCGCGGCGCCTGCAATGCTGGCGCAGGTCGCAGTTCGCGGCGAAACCGTATACACGATGTCCGGACCACCCATCAAGGATGGCGTGGTCCTGATTCGCGACGGGAAGATCGAAAGAGTCGGCGCCGCCTCTCAGGTCACGATCCCCGCGGGCTACAGGACGCTGACAGCAAAAGTGGTGACGCCTGGATTGATCGATGCACACACCGTGGTGGGGCTCTCCGGCTACCTCAACCAGCCGGGCGATCAGGACCAGCTGGAGACATCGGCGCCAATCCAACCGGAGCTGCGTGCGATCGATGCGTATAACGCGCGAGAGACTCTGGTTGGTTATCTGCGCAGCTTTGGGATCACGACAATTCATACCGGCCACGGTCCAGGCGCGCTTGTCTCGGGACAGACGATGATCGTCAAGACGCGCGATGGAGCGACTGAGGCGTCGGTTCTCAATCCGGCGTCGATGATCGCGGTAACTCTGGGCAACTCGGGATTGGCGCAGGCGGGACGTTCTCCTGGGACGCGTTCAAAGGCAATCGCGATGCTCCGGGCGGAGCTCATCAAGGCGCAAGAGTATCAGGCAAAGATGGATTCTGCACCGGCAGACAAAAAGCCTGAGCGAAACCTGCGCCTCGACTCGCTTGCGCGTGTCATCAAGGGCGAGATTCCGCTCCTGGTCACCGCCCATCGGGCTACCGATATCCTCTCGGCGCTTAGAGTCGCAAAGGAGTTCCGGATCAAGATTGTTCTCGATGGTGGAGCAGAGGCTTACCTGCTGATCGATCAGCTCAAGGCAGCGGGAGTTCCGGTCATCATCCATCCGACAATGGCTCGCGCCGGCGGCGACACCGAGAATCTCAGCATGGAGAGTCCCGCAACGCTGCTCAAGGCCGGTATCCCGATTGCTTTGCAAAGCGGGTTCGAGGGTTATGTTCCAAAGACCCGAGTCGTCCTCTTCGAAGCCAGCGCGGCCGCGTCGAACGGGCTGTCATTCGAAGAGGCTCTGGCCGCAGTGACGATTGGAGCCGCGCGCATTCTAAGTGTAGACAAGCGGGTCGGTTCTCTCGAAGTTGGCAAGGATGGCGACCTTGCACTCTTTGACGGCGACCCTTTCGAGTTCACGACGCATGTCATTGCCGTTGTCATCGACGGGCTGTTGGTGAGCCAGGAGGTCCGATAGCATGTCGCGACGACGATTCAAGCATTTCTGGTCTCGCCTGCCTGCTATGCTCATGGTGGTAACTCTGCTCGCGGGTTCCACTCTCCAGGCACAGACCAGGCTCCAGCAACAACCGGCTCCTGACAGGCGACCCAATGAAGGCGAGGGGCCCTTTCCGCGCCTTGTCATTCGTGGCGCGACGATGATCGATGGCACCGGCGCTCCGCCAATAGGCCCGGTGGATATCGTCGTCGAGAACAACCGCATCCGCGAGATTCGCAGTGTCGGTTACCCCAAGGTGCCGATTCGCGAAGCCTCTCGCCCCCCCGCAGGTACCAAAGACATTGACGCCACCGGGATGTATGTCCTCCCGGGATTCGTCGATGTTCACGGCCACATCGGTGGACAGGCCCAGGGAACCAGCGCTGAGTACGTCTATAAACTCTGGATGGCTCACGGCGTGACGACCATCCGTGATCCAGGGTCGGGAAGCGGCCTCGATTGGACGCTTCACGAACGCGAACGCAGCGCGCAGAACAAGATTGTCGCGCCGCGAATCTTCGCCTACGTGGTACCCGGGAGCGGTTGGGACCGTGGCCCGATCAACTCTCCCGAGAATGCTGCCGAGTATGTTCGTTGGGCAAAGGAGAAGGGCGTCGATGGATTCAAGATTCTAGGGGCTGGGCCAATCTACGATCCCGAGAACATGGCGATGTTACTTGGAACGGCGAGGAGCCTCGGATTGGGCACGGCAGCCCATCTGGCGCAAATGGGTGTAGCTCGTATGAACGCGCTCGACGCCGCGCGACTCGGTCTGGGTTCAATGGAGCACTGGTACGGGTTGCCCGAGGCGCTCTTCTCCGATCGAACCATTCAGAATTATCCGCCTGCCTACAACTACAACGACGAACAACATCGCTTTGGTGAAGCTGGGCGGTTGTGGAAACAGGCGGCAGCGCCGGGCAGCGAGAAGTGGAATGCTGTTCTGAACGAAATGCTCAAGCTGGGATTCACGATCGACCCCACCTTTACCATCTATGAGGCAAGCCGCGACCTCCAGCGTGCGATGCGCGCGGAATGGCACGACCGGTACACTTTGCCATCGCTATGGCGGTTTTATCAGCCCAGCCGCGAGGCGCACGGCTCCTACTGGTTCGATTGGACGACACAGGACGAGATCGACTGGAAGAACAATTATCGCCTTTGGATGACATTCGTCAACGAGTACAAGAACCGCGGTGGAAGGGTCACAACCGGCTCCGATTCCGGTTTCATTTACAAGCTCTACGGTTTCGATTACATCCGCGAATTCGAATTGCTGCAGGAAGCTGGTTTTCATCCGCTGGAGGTTATTCGCTCTGCGACGCTTTACGGAGCGCAGCTGCTGCATGCGCCCCGGGGCAAGCCCGTTGAGTTCGGGATGATACGCCCGGGATTGCTCGCAGACCTCGTCATTGTTCCTGAGAATCCACTGGCTAACTTCAAGGTGCTCTACGGCACCGGCGCGATTCGGCTCAATGATCAAACTGGACGCGCCGAACGCGTGGGTGGCGTCAAGTACGTTATCAAGGATGGGATCGTATACGATGCGAAGAGGCTGCTGTCCGACGTCGAGAAGATGGTTGATGAGGCGAAGAAGCACGTGCCGGTCGCTGGTAACTGAGCTCATCGCGAGGCCAAAGCCCGGTCGCTTCGTGACCACAGCACTCGTCGCGATCGGGCTTGTGAGCTGTCTTGCCCCGCGGGTGGGAGCGCAAAGCCGCACGGCTCCGACGAGAGTTCTTGCGCGCATCCTGCAGCTCGAGGACAACCGGGATTCGGGCGAGGGCGAACTTGCGAGATTGCTCAACGATGAGCGCCCTGAAGTGCGCGAGCGAGCAGCTCTCGCGCTGGGCCGGATCGGTGACAAGAAAACCACACCAGCGCTTTGCGACAGCTTGAGGCGTGACAAGATCGAACGCATCCGGCTGATGGCAGCATTTGCGCTCGGAGAACTGGAAGACCCGGCGGCGATCGATACATTGATGACGGTCGTCGATACTTCAAGCGAACCAGTTGTGGTCCGCGCGCGAGCGGTCGAAGCGCTCGGCAAGATCGCGAGTCTTCAATCGGCCGATAGCCCTCTGGCCGACCGCATCAGCCTTCGGGTAGTTTCCGGTCTGAGAGCGCCGGAGGCCACCGCCACTTCTGCGGAGCGGCTCATGACCCTCCTCGCGATCACGGCTCTCATGCGCTTACGGAGCCCGGCCTCCGTTGCACCTTTAGCTCAGCTTCTCGGCTCCCACGACGCGGAAGTTCGCGCACAGGCTGCGAACGCACTCGCGAGACTGCGCCGGCCGACAGCTGCTGCGGTGCCGCAACTGCTTTCTAAGACGACCGATCCCGACGGAGTGGTCCGGGCCAATGTCGCGCGGGCGCTGGGACTGACGGCGGATCGCAACGCGCCGGATCGCAACCCTGTGGATGCTCTGGTCAAGCTGCTTGGCGATCCGGATGACCGCGTACGTGTGAGTGCAGCGCGCGGTCTTGCCTCACTCGGCGACAATCGCGCAGTTACACCGCTGGTTGTGGCTGGCGATGAACTCCTTGACAGGTTTCGATCGAATAGCGCTCCAGAGGCCAATGTGCTGCTCGAATTCTCAACGGCGCTTGGTGCTCTTAAAGATGAGAAGGCGGTCGCCTTTCTTCGCAAGCTCCGCACCAGGACTGGGGCCGGAGCGAATCCGGAAGTCGAAATAGCTCTCGCCCGTCTCAGCCGCGATGAGTTCTTTGAACCGCTGAGCGATTTCAAGTCAGACGACTGGCGTCGAGTCGCCAACGTAGCGCAGGGCCTGGGAGAGATCGACTCGGATCGCTCGAGGGCGATGCTCACACGGTTACTCGCGGAGGCGACTAGTGGACGGATCGGGCCTCGTTCGGTTCCCGTCATTCTGCGCGCACTGAAGAAGGTCAAGGTTGATGACTTGACCGCAATTCTTCTGAAACAGCTGGCGGCCGAAGATATCGGGATTCGCGCGGCGGCGGCGCAGCTTCTTGCGGGAGATAAAGAGGACGAAACAATCAAGGCATTGATAGTCGCGCTCGACCGTTCTCGAACCGATGCGGGGAATGATGCGCGGATTGCGCTTGTCGAAACACTCAGTCCCGTCAAATCAGAGGAGACGATCACGGCGATCAAGTCGTTTGCAAAGGATCGAGACTATCTGGTGAGAAAGCAGGTTGCCGAGGCTCTGCAAAAATCTGGTGAGAAAGAACTGAATGCAGAGCCGGTCGGAACCGGCCGGTCCCTGGCGTGGTACGAATCGGCGATTCGTCGCGGAAGAACGGGGCGGATAGCCGTCATTGAGACTGACAAGGGAAGAGTGACGGTCGAACTCTTTGGCGAAGATGCGCCGCTGACGGTCGAGAACTTCGCGACGCTTGCGGAAAGGGGGTACTTTAACGGAATCGCATTTCACCGGGTCGTACCCAACTTTGTGGTCCAGGGTGGAGATCCGCAGGGAGACGGTGAGGGCAGCCCCGGCGTCCAGATTCGCTGCGAAATCAATCTTAGGCCATACGTTCGGGGAGCGGTCGGGATGGCGCTCTCGGGCAAAGATACCGGCGGAAGCCAGTTTTTTGTCACGCATGCACCGCAGCCTCACCTGGATGGTGGCTACACGGTGTTTGGACAGGTGGTTAGCGGGATGGAGGTGGTTGACCGAATCACGCGGGGCGACGTGATCCGGCGAGTGACGATCCACGAGCGTGGACAACGAAAACACGGTTCTTGACTCAGCTATGAACTAAAGGTCGCTAGTTCTTTTTCTTGCCCTTTGGTTCCTTGGCTTTATCTTCCTTGGCTTTATCTTCCTTGGCCTTATCTTCCTTAGCCTTATCTTCTTTAGCCTTATCTGCCTTCTCTAGTTGAGTGTGAGAGTCAGCAGCTTTGACGGAAGACCTCTTCTGGGGCTTTCCCTTGGTCTTCTCTTCCTTCGCAGCCTCTCCCGTAGCGGCGGCTTCGGTGGTGCTGGTGGTGGTGGTGCTTGCGGCAGCTGCAGTGGTTGGGGTGGTTGGGGTGGTCGCGGTTGTGGGTGTGGTCGCCTCTTCCTCAGTCTTGTCGCCCTTATAATTCTTAGCAGACTTGGACTTGGCGCTCTTCGCGCTTATCGCTGCTTCATCAGGGAGTTCCTTGGCGACGGTCGGTTCGGTGGCGGCTTCGCCCTCTTTAACCTTGTGAGCCTTTTCGTCCTTGGCTTTGCTCTTCGTCTTTTGCTTTTTCTTCTCTTGGTTCTTCTTCTTGGAGCGCTTCTGAACGGTCAAATTCCCGAAAGGAGCTGGCGCGGCAAAGATCAATGCGCCGCTGAGGACCAGCGCCGCGGCTGACATGTTGGCAAGTAAACGTTTCATCGGCTGTCTCCTCGTATCAAGAAAATAATTCACTTCGATTCCCCCACTGCTGACTCTCTCTTGAGTCTTGGGAAATTGAACCCGGATTGTACCACATCCTTCAATCACTTATTAAATTCCTCTGAAACTCCTTCCGTCATATTGACACGCTTTGGATTTAGAATTATTCTAATTCTTGATGAGGCGAATAAGGGGAACAACCAGGCCGGCGGAGGAGGGATTGACGCCGCAGCGGAGGGTGGTGCTGGAGGTGATACGGGAGAGTGATGGGCATCCGACTGCGAGTGACGTTTTCGCGGCCGCGCGGGGGAAGCTGGAGACGATCAGCTACGCGACCGTCTACAATTCACTGCACTATCTGACCGAAGCGGGTCTCGTGCGCGAGCTCACCTTTGGCAACGGCGCCAGCCGGTACGATCGCGTCACCGGACGGCACGACCACGCTTTCTGCGAATGCTGCGGCAAACTCGTCGACTTTGATCTACTCGAAAGTGTCGATCTCATGCGACGCGCTGCCCGCCGCGTTCATTTCAAACCGGCATCCATTCATCTGACTCTCGTCGGCCTCTGCCCCGAGTGTCAGACACGCGAAGAGGCCACTATCAAATGACACCGCCAGAATGACTGGCAACGAACTATCAAACGAACTATCAAACGAACTATCAGGGGAACGAGGAAGGAACTTAATGACTACCGGAACTGCAACTGCTCAAATTGATCCGACGACAGCTCGAGTCGGCCAGAAGGCGCCAGCATTCGATTTGCCTTCAACGAAGAACATCGAGAAACTCAACGAAAACGTCAAACTCGAAGATTATGAGGGCAAATGGCTCGTCCTTCTCTTCTACCCGCTTGACTTCACTTTTGTGTGCCCAACAGAGCTCACCGCCTTTAGTGATCGCTACGAGGAATTCCAGGGCATCGGCGCCGACATCATCGGACTGTCGACCGATTCGGTCTATTCGCATCGCGCTTGGCTCCAGACACCTCGCGATAAGGGCGGGGTTGAGGGACTCGATTACCCCCTCGCCGCTGACATCACCAAGCAGACGTCGCGTGACTATGGTGTACTCCTCGAAGACAAGGGCATCGCGCTGCGCGGCCTCTTCGTCATCGATCCCGAGGGCGTTCTCCGCTACAAGGTCGTTCACGACCTGAATATCGGCCGCTCGGTGGAAGAGACCCTTCGCGTCATCCAGGCCCTGCAGACCGGTGGTCTTTGTCAGGCTGAATGGCGTCCAGGGCAGGAAACAATCAAATAAGTGCGAATCGAAGCTGCACGGGTAAGCAACAGTCGAGGTCGGGGCCTACCCGGCCTCGACTCGCATTTGTTGCCCGAAGTAGGAGGCAGGAGAAGCAAATGGCCTTAAGAATCGGAACCGAAATGCCCGACTTCTCGGGTGCAACTGAGTGGTTGACGGGCAGCCAGTCAGAAACTAGCAGCGCGATCGAGGGTCATCCAACGCTGGTTCACTTCTGGTCGGTGAGTTGCGGCATCTGCAAGGAGAACATGCCCAGGGTCGCTGAGTGGCGCGAAGAGAAGCGAGAGGCAGGATTGCGCGTAGTCGCGGTTCATATGCCCCGTTATCCAGCCGACACCGACATCAATGCAGTTCGCGCAGCGCTCATTCAATACGGCATCACTGAACCTTGCGCCGTCGATAACGAGCACAAACTACGCGATGCCTTTAAGAATGATCATGGGTACGTCCCGGCATACTACCTGTTTGACGCGCAGGGAAAGCTCAAGGGCTTTGCCGCCGGCGAGCGCGGCATCAGTCTGATCGCACCCGCGATCGAAAGAGTACTCGGCAGTGGTCAGTTGTCAGTGGTCAGTGGTCAGTTGTAAGAGGAGGGACCAGGGATCAGGGGGAGCGTTCGAAGTACCGGCTTTAGGCGGATTCGTCCGGAATCGCAGCATTCCGCCTATAAGGCGGGACTACGAACGGTATGCCCTCCCTGAAAAATGGCCAAAACTTCACGGGGCACCACGTAGTGCCCCGCCGCTGCACCAAGGTGCAGCGAAGAAAAGCGGCGGCAAGCCGCGCGCACTCCAA
>JBDTUW010000143.1:0-8287 GCA_040007555.1 Acidobacteriota bacterium
CAAGGTATTTATGGTTCTGGACAGCCGCGCGCAACTGCCCTTCAAGCCCCTCGCCACCCAGCTTCAGCAGGTGCTGAAACTCGTCGAGAATGAGTCCCACCCGACCTTCCGGTTCACTGTTTCCGTCGCTGGTTTTTTGGGCTGACTCCGCTGCAAACTTCTCCAGCTGGTTGAGTGCGTCGATGAGCAGCGGTGCCTGCAGCTCTTTGCTGTCTGGTGTCTTGAGCCCCAGCGACGCCGTCAGTCCTCCATCCGCACCGACGGTGACGCTGGGGTTGAAGACACCGAAGAATTTTTTGACTACCGCAATTCCTGCTGTGAGATTGCTCTGCATCGTCGCAGCGCCGGCAACGATCCCTCTCACCAGTTCCTCGATGCTCGTGTAACCTTGAACATCGAGCATTAGGGTTTTCACACCGTGAGATCGCAGATCACCAGCCGCCGCGCGCAGGATCGAGGTCTTCCCGAAACGCCGCGGCCCAATCACAAAGAGCTTTCCCCCGTTTCTGATGCTCTGCCTCACCTGCTCAACCTCAACCTGCCGGTCAACCAGATCCGCCATCCCCAGGGCTCGCTCCGTTATAAATGGATTCTGCACTCGCTCCCGCTCCCTCAATTCGTCATCCCAGACTACAATCGCAATAATGCATCATAGCAAATAGCGAGCAGACGTCAATCCCGTCCGTGGCGGTCAGGACGTGTCGAGAGTTGGGGCAGGAGGTCGGTTGCTGGCTCGGGTGAAAAAAAGCACTACTGCTGCGCGGGAAGTTCGGCTACAATGCAATTCCAATCAATTCGTCCCTCACTGATAAGATGCCCATCGGAAGATGAGTTACGCTAGAACTCAAGGATTCCTTGTTGACGGTGCGCCGTGTGTATGCAAATGCGGGCTCAAACTCGGGCAATCCCGACGGATTGAGGTCGGGTCGATAAGATGGTCGAGCGGTGCCCCACCAGTCAGAGCCGCACCAGGTTACGAGGCTTGTTTTTTATGGCAGTAAAGAAGATTCGTGTCCTCATTTCCTTTCTCCTTTGTAGCGCGGCTCTCATCGTTTTCCCGTTAGCGCGCCGGCACGCGCAGGGTGGTCAGATTCGCACCCCCAATCTGCAGCGCGCGACCGCGATTGACGGAGACGAATTGCAGGATGCGATTCGGGCAGCTACCGGCAGATTTGTCATCTCTCGCAATGCAGAGGGCTCGGTCTGCCGTCAGATGCGACCGGACGAGGCGAGGGACTTTCCGATTGAGGAGCGAAGCACTCCGCTGAGTGACTTGTCCCGAAGAAACGGGGTCAATGCTCCGGCCCAGACCGGTCTCAAGATCACTCTTCGAGGGACGACGCAACTCGACGCCAACGCGCCGGCGCGGGATGCCTTTCTTCGTGCCGCAGCCAAATGGCAGAGCCTCATTCAGACCCCGCTTATCCTCGTCGTAGATGTGGACTTCGGACCGACTCTTTTTGGTGATCCTTACGATCCTGACACCATCGGATCAAGTGATACGCAAACGCTGTTTAGCTCCACTATTTATCCAGCCGTAAGATCAGCCCTTATCAGCAATGCCGCCGGTTCTGCTCAGGGTGCCGTTTTCACTGCGCTGCCGACGGGCACCCTCGCAACGGATTCCGGGAATGCGACCGGGGTTCTCACGCCTTCGGCAGTTTTTCGCGCCCTCAATTTTATTGTCCGGGAGGCGAATCCGACGGTAGAGCTGGCTAATTTCGGTCCTCCTCCATCCATCGGGTTCAACTCAGCCTTCCCCTATGATTTTGATCCGAGCGATGGAATCGATGCGAACAAGATAGATTTTGAGGCAGCTGCACTTCATGAGCTTGGCCACGTTCTCGGGTTTGTCTCCAACGTCGGAGCACGTGAGCTGGACGCAACGTTTCCACTCGCGGCGTCCGTCTGGGACCTCTTCCGATTTCGACCCGGAGTGGATCTATCGACCTTTACCACGGCGAAGCGCCTACTGATCAGCGGCGGCGACCAATCGTTTTTTGGCGGGGGGGAATCTCAACCGCTCTCAACGGGCCGCCCGGACGGTACCGATGGCGACCAGGAGCAGGCGAGTCACTGGAAAGATGACTTCATTATCGGCCGGCTGGTGGGATTGATGGATCCAACCCTCGATTCAGGGCGCCGCGAACGTATCAGCTCGAATGACGTCGAGGCCATCTCATCTTTTGGCTATGCAATCAATCCGGCTGCGACTGTGTTCGACGAGCTTTGCCTCGATGACGGCAGCGCTGAGGGTGCGCTGACCGGCGCCAACATACTTGTTGTCAACCGCTTCACGCCCGCGAGGTACCCGGCCAAGGTGGAAACGCTGCGGTTACGATTTTCGATACCCGGGGGCGCGGCGAGTCCCAGCGGTTCACCACTACGAATCGTGATCTTTGGCGACCCTCAAAGTACGGGGCAGCCACCAGCGAATCCGACGTTTATCTATGATCAGACGATCACGATCCCGGCGCTGCCCAACAGCCGGTTTCTCGATATCCCCATCTCTAACGGTCCGAGCATCAGCGGAGGCGATCTATACATCGGGTTTCAAGCGACGAGCGCCAATGTCCGGTACGGCGGCGACGTGAGCAGCACGCCGAACCTTCGTTCGTTTATTTCACCGAACAATGGGACGAGCTTTTCTCCCCTGCGCTCCCTGAACGGCATCACTGAGGTGGATGTCAATCTGATGGCTCGCGTCGAGGTAAGTCAGAGCTACGGGAGCATTCTCGCGCCGGTGGCTGAGAAACTAAGCCCGAATTCGGCCGCGCCGGGTGACGGAGCACTCTTGCTCTTTGTTAATGGTCACAACTTCCAGTCAAACTCGGTTGTTCGATGGAATGGCGCGGCGCGCCTGACAACCGTGCTGAGTGGTTCGCAATTGCGAGCGACGATACCGACCACGGATCTGGTCAGCCCAGGCACCGCTCAGGTGACTGTCTTCACTGCGGCCGCTGTTACTGCAGGCGCCAGCGCGAGTCCCGCCTCGTTTGCCGAAGTTGCGGGCGAATCGACCGCCCTCACATTCACCATTGCTGCAGACCGTCCACTTCCAGGTTTGACGCAACTCGAACCCGCTCTCGGCGCGGTCGGTGGTCCGGCATTTACTCTCAGTGTGCTGGGCGTCAATTTTCACAGCGGTTCAGTTATGCGTTGGAAGGGCGCCGATCGGCCGACTATTTTCGTGAGCGGGGTCAAGTTGACAGCAACGATTCCCGCGGCCGATATCGCAAGTGCGGGTAACGCTGACGTGACCGTCTTTACGCCAGGTCCTGGAGGCGGGCTCTCCAATGCGCAGACGTTTGTCGTGAGCTCCTGTTCATATGCGTTGTCGTTGTCGGGCCTCACCGTGGGTTCCGGAGCCTCTACAAATGGAGCGACGATTACCACAATCAGCCCGTGCGCGTGGACGGCGTCGAGCAATGTTCCCTGGCTGACGCTACCGCTTAGTAGCACGAGTGGAGTCGGGAAGAACGTAGTCATCTTCCAAGCCGCGGCGAACCCGTCGGTTAATGGACGCACTGGAGTAGTCACTATCGGTGGCAAGGAGATCGTCGTTCGTCAGCTCGGTTTGCTGACAAGCGTTTCTGCCGCGAGTTTCGTCGCGCCGCTGGCGCCAGAGTCGATAGGGGCTGCATTTGGCGCCGGGCTTGCCAGCTCGACGGTTATCGGATCGACGATACCGTTGCCAACCACCCTTGATGGCACGTCGGTGACGGTGCGTGATGCAAACCTTGTGACACGGTTTGCACAGCTCTTCTTTGTTTCGCCGGGGCAGATCAACTATCTCATCCCGACCGGAACTGCCTCCGGGACTGCCAACGTCACGGTGTTTCTGAATGGGAGCTCGGTTGCCAGTGGAACCATTTCGATTGCTGTGGTTGCGCCAAGCATCTTTACGGCCAATAGCTCCGGCTCGGGAGTGCCTGCAGCTCTGGCTCTGCGTGTTCGAGGCGAAGCTCAAACGTTGGAAGATATCGCGGCCTTCGATCAGGGACAGAACCGCTTCGTCCCGGCCCCGATCGACCTCGGACCCGAAACTGACAAGGTCTTTTTGATTCTCTTTGGGACAGGGATTCGGGGTGTCTCATCGACCGCAGCCGTCACTGCCAGCATCGGCGGCGTCTCTCTCGTTGTCCAGTTTGCGGGTAAGCACGGCTCATTTATCGGTCAGGATCAGGTGAATCTTGAGTTGCCGCGCGGCCTCATCGGTCGCGGTGAAGTGTCGATCAATCTGACTGTTGCCGGACGGTCCGCAAATGTCGTGACGGTTAACGTCAAGTAGGGCCTCGCTGAGCTCGTACCCACACCCCTCCCAGCCTTCATTGGAGGGGCTTGTACTCCTGGGCAACAGGCTCTACCTTGTGCGAGTGCATTTTTCCGTAAATCGAAAGATCCGTCCTGTCTGATACTCTCAAGCTTGAGGTGGGTGCCGGTGCGACCGACGATCCTTGTCTTCATACTCCTTTTATTTACAAGATTGACGTTTGGTCAGGGCGTCCCGCCAGCGACGGTTCAGCAAAGCAGTCTCTGGTTTCAGGCATTGACGACGCTTCGCGTTGACGAACACTGGAGTATTCCGATCGAGATTCAGGTTCGACGAGCGAAGATCGGCCGGACCTGGCAGCAGGCTCAGGTGCGAACCGGACTCGCGCGAGATCTGAATGCCCATTTCACCTTCGGTGCAGGCTACAGCTTCAGTCACGGTTGGCCGTACGGAAAACAGCCGGCGGTGACTCCAACTTACGAACACCGAATATATGAGCAGCTAGTCGGTAAGCACCTGGCCGGACGCATCCCGATCGAGCATCGCGTGCGGTTCGAGCAGAGATGGCTCGAGAGGATCGACCCGGAAAGCGGGCATCAGCTCGGCGACTTGATCTATACCAATCGCATTCGGTACAAGGCCGGACTTAATCTTCCGCTGACCCAGGTCAACCCGTCAAGAAAAGATATCGGTCCTGGTGACACGTTTCTCTTCATTACTGAGGAGGCAATGGCCAATTTTGGCAAGAACGTCCAACGGAATACTTTCGATCAGAATCGGTTTGCGACAGGCATCGGTCATAATTTCTCAAGGGGCAGTATTCAGGTCGGCTATCTTCACCAGTACCTTCAGAAGGCTGACGGTGTGAGACACGAGAGCAATCACAACATTACCGTGGGATTAACCTACAATATCTCGCTTCGATAGGGCGAGTACCATCGAGGTCAAAACGAGGGAGAGAGACATGAAGGCGAATGCTGGTGTGCCGCTCGCGGCATTGCTTCTTGGAACGCTTCTTCTTACTGCTTTTGGACAAACAGGGAAGGCGATGTTGAAGAAAGAGAGCTTCGGCAAGACAGCTGACGGCCACAACGTGGACCTCTATACCGGTCGGAACAGCAACGGGGTCGAGGTCAAGATTGCTACTTTTGGAGGAATAGTCACCTCGATCAAGGTGCCGGACCGGAATGGAAAGTTCGAGGATGTTGTCCTTGGCTTCGACAAGCTCGACCCGTATTTGAAAGCCCACCCCTATTTCGGTGCGATCGTTGGCCGCTATGCCAATCGTATCGCGAAGGGGCGGTTTACATTAGGTGGTGTCGAGTACAAACTTGCGGTCAATAATGAACCGAATCACCTGCACGGCGGGAACAAGGGGTTTGATGAGGTTGTCTGGGCTGCCTCGAAGCCACTCACTGTCCCGGACGGGTTTGGCATTGAATTAACCTACCTCAGCAAGGATGGCGAAGAAGGTTATCCCGGCAATCTGTCCGTGAAAGTGACCTACACTTTGACCAGCAAGAATGAGCTTCGCATCGACTACGACGCGACGACTGACAAGGATACGGTCATCAACCTGACAAATCATTCCTACTTCAACCTTGCCGGACAGGGCAACGGGGATATTCTCAATCATCGACTAATGATCAATGCAGATCGCTTTACACCCACCGATGCTGGAGCGATCCCAACCGGGGAGCTTCGCTCGGTTGCAGGAACGCCCTTTGATTTCACGACGCCGACGGCGATTGGCGAGAGGATTTCTCAGAGCCATGAGCAACTTGTCCTGGGAAAGGGCTATGACCACAATTGGGTGTTGAATGGTCAGATGGGAACGCTGAGACAGGCGGCAAAGGTCGTGGAGCCCACATCAGGGAGAGTTCTGGAAGTGTGGACGACAGAGCCAGGCCTGCAGTTCTATTCCGCGAATTATCTGGACGGGACGCTGACCGGAAAGGCCGGGAAGAAATACGAGCGTCGATATGGCTTTTGTCTTGAGACCCAGCATTATCCTGACTCACCAAACCAGCCGACCTTCCCGACCACTGTCCTGAAGAAGGGGGCCCGCTATCGAACCACAACCGTCTTCAAGTTCAGCGTGGAATGACGGGCGGCCAAAACTCTACGCCTATCTCAATAACGTGGTCACGACACGTCCGGTGCGCTCAGACCCCGGTTGAGCCGAAACCGCCATCGGCACGAATCGTTTCTTCAAGGTCCGCTGCCCAGGTGTACTCGGCAGGTGCGGCACGCTCGATGATTAATTGCGCGATGCGGTCACCCATCTCAAAGCTCACCGCCTCGGAACCGAGATTCACGATCAGAATCCGGACTTCACCCCGGTAGTCGGCGTCGATTACTCCAGCCATGACATCGATACCGCTTTTCACCGCGAGACCTGACCGCGGTGCCACACGCCCGTAGTAGCCCGTCGGTATTTCAAGCGCGAGTCCCGTCGAGATAAGACGACGCTCTCCTGGAGCCAGGCTAAATGACTCGGCGCAGCAGATATCCGCGCCCGCGGCATCGCTGCTCGAGCGCTTCGGCAATCTTGCGTCCTCGCTTAGTCGTTTGACGCGAATCTCAAATTTGCCCGGTCTGGTATCCGTCATGAGCTTGATATCGCCATCACCCTTTCTTCGTTTCTCTGAGCGTCCTCCCGGCTCGGCAATCTAATGGAGAATTCGCTGCCAAGACCGACCTCGCTGCTGACATGGGCTTCGCCACCATGAGCGCGCGCCAAATGCTTAACGATGGCGAGACCGAGCCCTGTACCACCCCCGTCACGTGAGCGCGCCCTGTCGACCCGATAGAATCGCTCAAAGATACGAGGCAGATGCTCTGGTGCGATTCCGGGTCCGGTGTCCCTGACGTGAATCGTCTCAAACTTGCCGTCTTCGCTGACCGTAGCCAGGACGAGGACCTCTCCGCCGGTCTGGTTGAACTTGATGGCGTTGTCGATAAGGTTAGTGAGAATCTGCTCGAGCCTGCGGGCATCGGCGGTGACTCGATGAGACTCGTCGATGTGATTCCGAAGATGAATGCCATGTTGGGCGCCCCGATGGGCGAGCCCATTAAAGACTTCCGAAACGACACTGCGAAGCGGTAACCGCTCAGGATGAAGTTTGACCGCGCCTGACTCGATGGCGGCCAACTCCGCAACATCATCCACCAGATCTCGCATCCTCCGAGTGTTTCGTTGGATGGTATGAAGAAAGCGCAGTGAGTTCTCGGTATCGTTGAGCGCGCCGTCAAGCAGCGTTTCGACATATGCGGTGATCGAGGCCAGCGGCGTTCTCAACTCATGCGAGACATTGGCAAGAAACTCCTGGCGAACACGCTCAAGTCGCTCAATCTTGGTGATATCGATAAAGGCGCCGACAACTCCGTCAGTCTGGGCTTCGCAGAGGCGAAGGGGCGCCGCGTGAAGATGCAGCAGGCGGCGCTGGCTTGAATCGCCATCACTGAGGCGAATCTCAAGTCTCGCCTCGACTCGTTCGCCCGTCGCCACGACGGCGGCGAAGGTTCGGTTCAGTTGCGGGTCGCGGCTCATATCTGCAAGGCGACCGGCCTCGCGGTTTCCCAGACCGAGGAGGGTACGCGCCGCGTCGTTGATAACGAGCACTTGTGACTCGCGGTCGGTAATGATCAGTCCTTCGGCGACTGACGCAAGAATGGAGCTCAGCAGATTGCCGCTTCGTTCCGCTGCATCAAGGGCATCCCGCAGCCGCTGGTTGCTATTCTCTCGTTCCCGCAATAGATAGGCCTGTTGCTGGATGACATGCCGCGCCGTAAAAAATGAGATCAGACCAACAACAATCGTTGTCGCGATGTGGGACGTGATCGACTCCATCTCCGGAAAGAGAATCGTCTTGACGGTCTCGTAAAGTGCAAAAAACACCACCATCATGACCGTTGCGATAATGATTTGGCGGTTTTCCTGTTTCATGGGGCAGTTGTCAGTGGACAGTGCTCAGTTGTCAGTTGTCAGTTGTCAGCAGTCAGTGTCGGATG